>JBMTLP010000152.1:0-7187 GCA_049433245.1 Pirellulales bacterium | reverse complement strand
TGTGGCGGCATGTGAGCCCACGTTGCCAAAGCCTTGCACCGCCACGGTCGTGCCCGGCGCCCGCAGACCGAGCCGACTGAGCAGTTTGAGGGTCAGGATGCCCACACCGCGGCCGGTGGCTTCTTCTCGTCCAGCGATCCCGTGGTACTCAACCGGCTTGCCTGTCACACACGCCGGCGCGAACCCGTGGTAGTGGCTGTACTGGCTCATGAACCAGGCCATCTCCGTGGCACTTGTGCCCAAGTCCGGTGCGGGGATGTCCCGGTCTGGCCCAACGAGGTCATGAATGACATCCACGAAGCGACGGGTGATCCGCTCCATCTCACGGGCGGAGTACCGATGAGGATCGATTGCGATCCCACCCTTGGCCCCTCCGTAGGGGATATCGACCACGGCTGTCTTCCACGTCATCAGTGCGGCGAGTGCCCGTACCTCATCCAGGTCGACTTGCGGATGGTATCGCAGGCCCCCTTTCATGGGGCCGCGGGCATCGTTGTGCTGCACGCGATACCCGATGAAGGTGGCGATCTCGCCGTTGTCGAGCTCCACGGGCACTTGAACCTGCACCTCTCGCTTCGCAGTCAGCAGCAGACGCCGCATGCTTTCGGAGAGGTCGAGTTGATTGGCAGCCTGCTCGAAGTAGGCACTCGTGGCTTCAATGCTCCGCATCGACGGTTCTCTGGAGGGTCAGCGAAGGACTACGAACAACATGGGCACGTTGGCAGCGTATCGAGAACGTCTGTCAACTCACAACCGACTCCGTTCGCCGTGCGTACGGCTTTCTCGCTACATTGATGTGGGAACGCGAGAGGAAAGGACCCCATGGAAGCGAAGGTTTCGACCGCTGACTTCTGGAATCGTGTTGTCTCCAGCAAGTTGCTCACATCTGCAGAACTGTCATCGCTGCGGCAGCAGTTCGAAGCCTCCCGCACCTCTGCACAGTCAAAAAGCGATGATGGTGTGACTGTTGCCAAGTGGCTTGGTGCCCGCAAGGTGCTCACTGCGTGGCAAGCCCGCCAACTGCTCCACGGCCGCAGCGGACGGGTTTTCCTAGGCGACTACCGGCTCCTCGACCAGCACAAGACACCGTTTCACTGCCGCGTCTTTTCCGCGCGGCACGAGCCCTCGGGGCGCGATGTCACGCTCGTGGTGCTTGAGACCGAGGCCTGCGAGGATCCCGTCAGATGGAAGGCCATCGTGGCGGCGACCCAGCAGGCAATCCAGGTGAGCGACCCTGTTGTCAGCAAGACGTGGGCACTCGAACAGTCCGGACACCGCAGGCTGATTGTCTGCGAAGCCGTGGATGGTGAGCCGCTGAGTGAGCGGTTCTCCACTGCCGGCCCGAGGCCTCTGGCTGAGACGGGCACGCTTCTTTTTTCCTTGGTCCGCGCCGTCGCGGAGATGCACCGTCTGGGCATCGTCCACGGAGGCATCTCGCTCCACACGATCGTCGAGTCCACGACCGAAGCTGCCCCTATTCGCCTGCTGCAGTTTCCACGTGCGGCAGATCCGCACCTCCTTCCGCCTCAACTCCCTCGCGATCCGGCGGACCTGGAGGCCTTGGGACAACGGGTGTGCTTCACCGCGCCAGAACTGTGTACACCCGGGGCCACAGCCACGGCCACGAGCGATGTGTATTCGCTCGGCTGTGTGCTGGCTGCCTTGCTCACGGGGCAACTCCCGAACTGGGACGGCACGGTCACCGGCACCCTCGCGGAGGCACAACGGAAAGGCCTGGCAACGCTGCCAACCGACGACCTGCCGAAAGAGATCGCCGCAGCCATTCGCTACATGACCGCCCGCAACCCACTCGACCGATACGCCTCTGCTGTGGAGGCCGCTGCCGCCGTCGCTGCGTGCTTTGGACTTCCCGACTTTCCTCTCGATCCACCGGCCACCGCCCCTGTAGCCACCGAAGCAAACACCACCACCGAAGTGGTCAAGGAGCCTACCCGTCGGTCGACAGCCACTCGCCGCCGCCGCCGCGCTGCGGCCAGCCGCTCCAACCGTTGGCAGACGATGCTCTTCATGGTGGTCGCCATCGCCGTGGTGGCCGGAGGGGCCATCGGGATCTGGCGTGGGCTCGCGCCGCGTGAGGACGCGAAGATGGCAGGTGAAAACGAGAGCGAGACCAGTGAGGCAACACCGTCCGAAATCGACGATGCGTCGCCCGCTCAAACTGATCCGGCTGCGACCGGACGACAGCAGCAGATAGTCGACGACGCCACGCTCCCTTGGGCCTCACCCACCACTGGCCTCCCGCCGTCACTCGACTACCTGCCGCAGGGAAGTCAGCTCGTGCTGATCGCACGACCAGCCGAACTCCTCGCGGACGACGAGGGGCGTCGCGTCGTACGGGCACTGGGGCCTGAGATCGAACAGTTCCTCGTCGAAGCCGAGACGTTGTCCGGCGTGCCTCGCGATGCGCTCGCGGAAGTGCGGGTGGGCTGGGGCACGACGGCCGATGGCAGCCCGCTGGTTGGTGCCGTGCTGGTGACGACCGACCCACTCGACAAGGCAGTCAACAGCGGCACCTGGCAGAAAGGGATCGCCCGCGAGGTTGACGGGGAAACGGTGGTCGACACAGCCGGCCTGAGCTGGTGGCAGCCAACTTCTGGCGAGGGGCGTGTGCTCGTGGTGA
Source organism: Pirellulales bacterium (assembly GCA_049433245.1). Lineage (GTDB taxonomy): Bacteria > Planctomycetota > Planctomycetia > Pirellulales > UBA1268 > M30B53. The sequence goes on along the minus strand of JBMTLP010000152.1, from coordinate 4,546 downwards.
GCCCTACGGCGGCGATTGAAGAGAGCATCGCCGCAGACGGTGTGCCGCTGCTCTCTCCCGACTTTGAGCGGCTCGTTGCCACGCTCGACCGCGACCGGCACCTGATCTTGATGGGTTCACCCAGTTTTCTCCGCAACGACGGCCAACTGTTTCTGCCGAAACAGCTCACCCGTCCAGCCACCGAGGTTGCGGACCTGCTCGGTGAACCTACCACCGCAGTAGCGATTTCCCTCTTCCTTGGCGAAACCTGCTATTTCGAAATCGATGCGGTCCCCGTGACCTCCGAGGCACCACAGCGGCTCGTCGACTCAATTGCCGAACGGGTCAACCAGATCCCGGATGAGGTCGAGCAGCACTGCCTCAGCCTGGCGTCTGGAGGCTATGGAGGTCGGCTGATTGGCAGGCTGCCTGGCATGTTGCGGGTGGTGACGGCAGAACTGCGGTGGGGAGTTGAGGATGGCATCGCCGTGCTCAACGCGCACCTGCCTCGCGAGGCCGCTCACAACATGCTGCTTGCCAGCGAACTCGCTCTCGCTCAAGAGCAGGGCATGGCGGCCGTGGCCGTGGTGGTGGAAGAGTCGGCACCGCCGAGTTCCGTGCAGGACAAACTTCAGAAGTTAACGAGCCTCGTGTTTGCCAAGGACACGCTTGAGAAGTCGATCGAAATGCTCTCCGAGGAGAGCGGCATTCCGATGGAGATCCTGGGCGGCGACCTGCAACTGGATGGAATCACCAAGAATCAGTCGTTTGCTCTCGACGAAAAAGACCAGACGGTCGACGCCATCCTGCGGACGATTCTTCGGAAGGCGAATCCCGACGGCAAGCTGGTGTATGTGATTCGGGGTGAGGGGGAGGCTGCCTCCCTCGCGATCACCACCCGCGCCGCGGTCACGAAGCGCGGCGAGCCACTGCCTGCAGGGTTTGAGCAGCCCTGATCCTCTCGGCGTCACTGCAAGAGCAGCATGCCGATCACCATGTAGATCAGGATTCCCACGACGTCGACAATCGCCGACACAAAGGGGTTGCTCATCAGCGCTGGATCGAGGCCGAGCGAACGAAACGCGAGGGGCAGGCTGGAACCCACCATCGTGCCCATCATCACCACGCCCAAGATCGTCACCGGGATCACCAACGCATCCGACAGGCTCGGTGCGTAGAGTGCGGCCAACAGGTATCCGGGCACGGCGAGCAGAAGGCCGAGCAGCAAACCGAGCACGACCTCTCGACGGAGAATCCGCGGCCAATCTGCGAGCGAGCAGTCGCCTGTCGACAGGGCGGTGATCACGAGCGTGGCCGACTGATTCCCACAGTTGCCCCCGCTGGCAACCACGAGCGGCAGAAAGGCGATCAGCCAAGCGTGTTCGATCGGCGCCCGTGCCAAGAGCATGGCGGTGATCGCCCCTGTGCCGAAGAGAATCGTCAGCCACACGCCCCGCTTCCAGGTCATGGAGGTGACCGCCGCCTCGAGGTAACTTTCGCCCAGCGGAGTGATGGCCGCGATCATGTGGGCGTCGTCGGTGGCGTCTTCACGGATGGCGTCGAGGACGTCGTCGTGTGTGATGATGCCCACCAGCCGGTCGTTGTCGTCGACGACGGGAATAGCCAGAAAGTCGAATCGCGCCAGTTTCTGCACAACCTGATCACGAGCCTCGTCGAGCCGCACCCGGATCACGTCGGTTTCCATGAGGTCCCGTACGAGCGCTGTTGGGCGGGCGACGATCAGGTCGCGGAGCGAAACGAACCCCACGAGGTGCCGATCTGGATCGAGCACGTAGATGTAGTAGATCGACTCGCTGTCGGGGGCCTGCGCCCGTAGCCTCGCGATCGCCTCGCCTGCGGTGATGCCCGTGGGGAGCGACGCGTACTCCGTGGTCATCAGCGACCCGGCCGAGTCCTCAGGGCATGACAGCAGCATGCGGATGTTTTGCCGCTCCGCCTTGGCAACGAACGGCAGAATCGCTTCCACGAGGTCTTCGTCGAGTTCGCGGAGCACGTCGTCTCGGTTGTCGGACGCCATCGACTCCAGCAGTTGTCCTGCTTTGGGCCGATCGGCAAGTTGCAGCAAGGCAACCTGCTCCGGCATGGGGTAGTAGGGAAAAATCTCCGCCTGCCGATCGACCGGCACGCTGTCGAGCAGCGTCCAGATCTCCGCGGGGTCCAACCCCTCGGAAAACTCCGCCACCGTTGCGGGATGCAGTTCTTCGGCCACCTCGCGCAACCCCTGCGCATCCCCCTCGGTGATCATGCTGCGAAGTTCGGGGAGCAGGATGGGGTTGGCAGTCATAGCGAGGACGTTTTCCCTGTCTGCGTCGTTTTTACCATCGAGCACCGCCCCCACATCCCGATCTCTATTCGTTGTCGATCTCGGCATGCAGCGCTAGACTCATCTGAGTACTCAACTCAGCTGCTTTGCAGTGCCTTTCAATCGTACGTCGAGTTTGAGGAAAAACTTTAGTGGAAATCCGCCTGCAGCGAAGTCGGGCTCTGGTGAGCCTCGTGGTGCTTGGCTTTGGAGCGTGGTCTGCGACGGCGTTCGCAGGCGGCCCACCGTCAGCAGAGATTCGCGGCGAGGATTCTTCCGCCCCTGCTAGGCTGGCTGAGCAAGGCTACGAACTGCTGCGAACGAAAGCATTTCTGCCCGCCGACTTGGATGAGGACGTTTTCAACGCCCTCCCCGAGGTCTGGGAGGAACCGCTCCGCAGCCAAGCCGCCAAGGCCTCTCCGCTTGAGCGGCGGCGGATGACCATGATGAGGTATGGCCTCACCCCGTCTCCTGAGGATCCGACCAAGCCTCTGCAGTACGTGGTGGGTGATGATGGGTCGTGGACGATGAGCTGCCTAGCCTGCCACCAGGGGCAGGTTGCGGGCCGAGCAATCCCAGGGGTCCCCAATTCAACCTATGCCCTCGAAAGCCTGACCGAAGATGTTCGCCGCACCAAGGTCCGCCAGGGCAAGCGGCTGGGGACCATGGACCTTGGATTTTTGATGCTGCCGCTCGGCACCACCGTGGGCACCACCAACGCCGTGGCCTTCGGACTGGCCCTGATGCATCATCGCGACCGCGACCTTAACCTGATCAACAAGGCGCCTCGTTTCGACCTGCCGCACCATGACATGGACGCCCCCCCCTGGTGGCACGTGGCCAAGAAACGCCGGCTCTACATCGACGGCTTTGCCCCGTCGAACCACCGAGTGCTCATGCAGTTTCTGCTCGTCAAGGAGAATGGGCCTGAGCAACTCCGCGCCTGGGAGGAGGATTTTCGGGCGATCGACGCCTGGATCGAGTCCCTGGAAGCCCCTGCGTGGCCTTGGGACGTCGACACTGCGGTTGCCGAACGGGGCAAAGTCGTGTTCGAGGCCCACTGCAGTCGTTGCCACGGCACCTACGACGCCAGCGGTGACATCTACCCAGAGCGGATGGTTCCGATCGACGAAATCGGCACAGATCGAGTTCGATTTGACTCGCTCACCCCCCAAAACCGCCGCGACCTGATCGACAGCTGGATGGGGCACTACGGAGAGGATGAGGGGCTCGCCGCACCGGAAGGTTACGTGGCCCCTCCGCTCGACGGAATCTGGGCCACGGCTCCCTATCTCCACAACGGATCAGTTCCCACGCTCTGGCATCTGCTGCATCCCGAGCAGCGGCCTGCTGTGTGGAAACGGTCGCCCGACGGGTACGACCAGAAACTCGTGGGACTCGAAATCGAGGTTTTTGACGGCCTGCCGAACGCCGAAATCATGCCCTCCGCCGAACGACGCCGTCATTTCGACACTTCGAAAAGGGGAAAGTCGGCAGCCGGCCACACATTTCCAGACGCCCTGAGCGGAGAGGAAAAACGAGCCGTTCTTGAGTACCTAAAAACGCTGTAGCAAACGGTGCTCAGCGTGCTGAAACCCCGGCATCCAGCGACGATTGATGGCTGGAGTGCCGCCACAGAGTCGGCCATCGAGGCTGCACGGTACATGCTGGCCCACAGCGAATGTCGGGCGTCCGGCTCCGGCTGGCCCAGAGCATCCCAGCAAGCGTGTTTTTTGCTACCGTATGGTCCTTGAGCCAACCCTGACGGAGTTTCCGATGACACAGCTTGAAGCCGCTCGCGAAGGTACCCTGACGCCCGAAATGGAATTTGTGGCGAACCGCGAGGATCTCCCCACCGCTGTCATTCTCAAAGAAGTGGGCCGCGGCCGGATGGTGATTCCCGCCAACAAGGTGCACCTCACCAAGAAGCTCGAGCCGATGGCGATCGGGATCGCCGCCAAAACCAAGATCAACGCCAACATCGGCAACTCGGCGGTGACGAGCGACATCGATGGGGAACTCGAAAAGCTGCACATGGCGGTGCACTACGGCGCCGACACCGTGATGGATCTCTCCACCGGAAAAGACATCGACACGATCCGGCGGGCGATCATCGACAACTCGCCGGTGCCGATCGGAACGGTGCCGATCTACCAAATGCTGGAAGAACTCGGCGGCGATATCGAAGACATGACGCCCCAGCACTTCTTGGATATGTGCGAGAAGCAGGCTCAGCAGGGGGTG
>JBMTLP010000151.1:0-7197 GCA_049433245.1 Pirellulales bacterium | reverse complement strand
GTCGTCGTAGAGCACCACAAACGTGGCCGGCTCTCGCCCCGCGGCAGCATGCGACTGATACTGCCTCAGCATCTGCAGCTTCAGTGCGGTCTTCCCCGCCCCCTTTTCACCGAAAACGATCGATGTGCTCGGCTCGGAGGCCTCGCCGAAAATCTTGTCCCAGGCAGGATGAAACGTGGTCTCCAAACAACTGCGTTTGAAGACGGCGTCGTTCTGGGCCTCCTCCTCCGCAAAAGGGTTCCCTGCGATCCCGTGATGCTCGAGAAAGTCCTGAATCTTCATGAGGCTGGCACGATTCCTTCGACCATGGCCTGGAAGCCGTCGACATACTTCGTCACGGTCGCCGCGGGCCCATAAAACTTGAGGAAGTAGTTACCTTGCTGGGGCGTTTCCACGATCGCAGCAAGCATGCGGTAGTGGGGGCGTTCAACAGTCTTGCCACCGGCGAAGGGACCGCCCGGCATGTCGCGGAAGGTCCCCGACACATCGACGATGGTGACTTTGCAGCCAGCGATGGTGAGTTTTTTCAGAGCCGCAGCATCTTTCGTGGCGCTTCCGTCAGGCTGACTGAACTGGCCAAACCATCGATCGATGTTGGCCTCGATGCTACCGCCCGCCCCCATCACCGTCATCCGCCCTAACTCACTCGCGCCTTCCGATGCAATCGCGAACTCCGTCTCCACGATCCGCGACTTCGGCTCCACACGGTCCCAACCCTCAGGGGCCGCGAGCGAGAAACTGCCTTCGCCGATCGTGAAGGTGCGTTCGGCCGCATCCGCTTCGTCGGCCCGCACCCGCTCAGTGAACGAGCATGCCAAGATGGCCAACCCCAGCGCCCCCACTCGCATCGCAGCGACACTCATAGAGAGCCCCCTCGAGAGAGGCAGTCGAACGCGAACGAAATCTTGGGCTGCTGAAGTCATCTGCATCTCCTGAAAAAAGACTTGGCTGACGGTAGGGTCGATGCGACCATGTCCAAAGTCTAGTGGCCCGGGCAAACCGGGCGAATCTTGCTGTTTTTCACCCAGGACTTTAGGCTCACGGCTGCATATTGGGTGGACGAGGAGTGTTTGAGTGGACGGTGCGGGAGCCGCACCCGTGCAGGCGATCCGACCTACCGCCCCCGTCGCTTCCCCGGCGAGAGATCAAGTCATGGCACAACGGCAACGACGCCCCGATCCGACAGACGACCACGCTCACGAAGAGCACGCTGCCGACGAAAGTCACGAGCATTGCGACCACGACGGCCACGGTGAGCAGCGCGGTCCGGTGGAGATTGCTCTCGTTGGTGATCTGACCGATGGCGAAGGTGAACTGACCGACCGCCTGCTGTCTGTTGAGCCAGGTGGGGAGTGCACGATCTACTTCGACTCTCCTGGCGGCAGCCCCTACTGCGCGATGTCGCTCGTATCGTTGCTACGTCTCCGCGGGTTGCATGCGACGGGCATCGTGACTGGTGAATGTTCGTCGGCTGCCCTCTGGCCTTTTGCAGCCTGCAGCACACGGTTCGTGACTCCCTTCAGCGTCTTTCTCTTTCATCCCATGAAGTGGCAGAGCGAAGAACACATTGGGATCACGGAGGCGGCCGAGTGGTCGCGGCACTTCGCGCAGCTCGAAAAAGAAATGGATGTGCTGCTCGGCGACTTGTTTGGCTGCGGCCACGAAAAAATCGATACTTGGGTCCGCACGCATCGCTACATCACGGGGCGTGAACTTGCCGCGGCTGGGCTCGCTGAACTGATCGACCTCAGCCCGCTACCGCACCTGATGCCCCCTGCCGACGAGCAGGAGTAGCCTTCGCTCTCAGCGGTAATCACCGTGGCAGGTGTCGCAGGACTGCTTCTAGCGTCCGATGGCTGCAGACCCCGCTTCGTACTGTCCCTGCAGCACGGCCGCTCGCACCGCCTCCGCCGCCTCTCCCATCGCTGAGGCATAGCCGCGGTAGGTCTCGTCGTCGTAGTCGTCGAGTTCGGCCTGCTGCAGCACGTACGTGATCACCCCGATGACTTCGGCCTCGTGCAGAATCACTTCCGCCTCACTGCGGAAATCGGCAGCGGAACTGGAGGCCGCCGAGAGCGTTTTTTCCGCCATCTCCAGCCGCGCCATGAGCGGTGAGCGTGCGGCCACGTCGCTCCACACGCGGTCACCGTCACCGTCCGGCTCGCGGTCGAGGCGACTTCCCTGAACCATCGACGCGATGTCGTCGGCCCGAGCTCGCGCTTCGTTGTACGTCTGATCGCTACCTGCTTTACAGTTAAAGCCTGCCCTGGCGAACAGATCGCGGGCTCCCGCAGCCTCCTGCTTCCAACGAACATCGCTGTCGTACTCGGCGATCACCCCAAACATGGTGGCAATCGCTGTCAGGGAGGTACGGCATTCGCGGTACCCACCCCCTTTAAAAACCGCTGGCGTAGCAAGGGCCGCGGTGAGTTCGTTGGAACGGTCCTTGATTTCGTCGATCAACGTTTCCCCCGACACGAGCTCCGACCAGGCAAATCCGCTCGTAGCCTGAGCCGGCGCGGAGCTGCGGCCTCCTGGCGGAGGTGTGACAGTTCGGGTGGCCGTGAAGTCAGGGCGTGCCCCTTCGAGCGTGGTAAACGCATCTGCAAAGAAGACGTCGGTCACCAACCGGTTCCAAGGCGGCGCGGGAGGACGAGCGCGAAGCCTCGAGGGCGGCTCCCGGTTGTCTGCAGCAGTTGCCGTCAGCAGCAACGTGGCAGCGAGGCTGATGAACAGCAACGACTGCGGCATCCACCGTTTCATCGTGTCACTCCTGTGCCCCGGCACCATCCACGGCGCCGGTCGAAACACATCTTGACCCACAAACCGCGATTCGTCACCCTCCTCGCCCGCATTACCAGTTGTCCCGCCACAGCCCACCGACGGCTGCGTGCCCGCCTCCCGGAAAACGAGTGCCATGCCTGCCACAAACGCGCCCACCGCCCTGATTCCGCACGCTTCCCTGCGGTCGGTCCCTGAGTGTTCGGTTGCGTCAGCTGGCGTGAGCACGGTCCGACCACAACACCGGCTCGTCTCGATCAGCCTTCAGCTGGCGATGATGGCCAGCCTCGTGATCGGCTGCTCGCAGCCCCCATCGGCTCCTCCCCAAGCGACAACAAGCGAGCCAGCCAAGGCGGCCGTCAAGCAATTCCTCGAGGCGATGAAGCGGGGAGACGACCAGGCAGCCCGCGCCATGCTGACCCGCGTGGCGCGAGCGAAGTGTGAGGAACTGGGTATGTCCGTGGCACCGCCCGTCAGCCCGGGGGCAACTTACGCGATCGGGGAAAGCGAAGTGGTCACCGATGACGGCGAAGTCGTTCACGTGGCCACCACCTGGAGCGATACCGACGGAGATGGCTTCACTTCCTCGGAAGACGTGCTATGGGTCGTGCGACTCGATCCGGAGGGCTGGCGGGTTGTCGGTATGGCGATGCTGATCTTCAGCGGTGAGCCGCCACTGCTGCTCAACTTTGAAGACCCCGAGGACATGCTCGCCAAACAGGAGCAGGTTGTTCTCGAACTCCAACGCCGAGCAAAGCAGGCCGCGGACGCCCCCGGCACCGCCACGCCCGGCGACGGCACCCGCACGGCCCGCACGCCGGATGCCACGCCTCGTCAGTAGGCGAGGCCAAAGCGGGGGAGAACGCGTGTGGAAACGCTGTTGCGTCGATTTGGCAACAGCGACCGATCAGGCGACGAGGGTTTATTGACTCCGCGTCTGAGAGACACGGGTGCCGAAAGGGCGACAGGGCCCCTTTCTACGTGTCCGGCGAGGCATTCCGAGGGCGTCTGGGTTGCCCTTGGTCCTATTCTGCCGGTTTTTCGGCTGTTTTTTGCCAACAACCACCCCTGGCGAGCGCTTGACACCCAGCCTACCGGTGTTAGCCTTTTTCGCTAGATTCCCTAAGCGGAAAAATTTCGCCAACCCGCAGCGTTTCCGGGGAAACGCCGCTGGTTGCCCGAGGTCTTTGTGCTCAGGGTAACGGTGCCGCCACTTCGGTGGGGGTGCTCCTTGCGGTTCGGTGGCCGTCCCGAGCCGGTCGGGTTTTGGTGACGGCTGCGGGAACGCATCCGCGTTCATTGATGACCTTGTGGGTTTCCCACTTCCTTTCTGGAGATTGAGAATGAAGCGTTTCTATGGAATCGCTGCGGCCGTTTTCCTCGGCCTGATGACGATCGCCCTCGTGGGTGCTGAGTCGACCGCTGTTGCTGGCCATGGCTGCAACGGTGCTTCTGAGTGCAGTGGCAAGTGCCACGGCCGTAGCCACAAGCTCTTCAACCGCGATCGCTGCAATGGCAGCTGCCACGGTGAAGAAGCCAGCTGCAGCGGTGAGAAGAGCTGCCATGGCCGCGAGCGCTGCCACGGCCGCAACCGTTGCCACGGTGGTCTCCTGAGCCGTCTGCACCGCAACAAGTGCTCCGGCGCTGCCGAGTGCTGCGGTGAAGCTGCTCCCGCTTGCGAAGCTTGTGGCAGCGAAGGCTGCACCGGCTGCGGCGAAGCCGCTGCTGAAGCCGCTCCCGAAGCCCCAGCGGCTCCGGTTGAGGCCACTGGCACCTCGTTCAGCGGAAGCATTTTCCGCAACTAAGCAAGCGTTGTGGCTCGTGAACGCCAGGCTATCCCTGGAGCCGGCTCAGTTTGAGCCGCACGCGAGACATCAGCGATGATGCACAGGCCGGGCTCCCCAGCAGGGGAGCCCGGTTTTTTTATGCTCACTTCTCGCTTTGCGGTTCGTCAGCGGAAGTGGGGGCCGTGGCTTCGTCAACACGGTCAAGCAGCCGCTTGAGCAGACTGCCCCGCGTTCGACCGGCGCTGTCTGCTCCATCCTTCGGCGGCGTCGGTTCGCCACGGCCGTCGGCGGAGCCGCTGTTGGGATCAGCCTGCTCGCTGGCCTTGCGGGCCGCCCGTCGCTTCCCCACTTCATCGAGGATGCCGCCCACGAGATCGACGACAGCAGCTGCTGTCGCCGGATCCACCGACTCTGGCGGCAACTGACCGCGAATTTGCTCTGCGACCACCGATCCGACCGCGCCGAGCGTTGTCTCCCGCGTTGCTGCGGTCCCTGCCCCGGCTCCGACGGCCGTTGTTTGTCCCTCGGCATCCCCATCAGCTCGGCGACCGATCAGCCCGGCCACACTCGAGCGGAGCGTGCCATCCATGTCGACTTCGGGCTGCTCCAGTGTGCCCCCTATGGACAGGCCGAGTTTCTTCCCGGCCAGTGACTGAAGCAAGGGACGATCCTCGGGCATGGTCTTCGGCAGTGGCAGCGTGAGCCGCAGATCGAGCGACTTGTCGTCGAGGCCGACTGAGCCTGCGCTCTCCACATCGAGCCGCTCATTGGAGTCCGGCAAGGGCACGCCAAACTTCAGCCCTTCGTGGCTGACGCGGCGATTTGCGAGAGCGAACTGAATGTCGGAGGAGTCGGAGATCCGCAGGGTCGAGATGTTCGGCTTGTCGACTGGCACGACCGACATCACATGCTTCACAAGTTCGCCCGGGCCGATGTCGACTTCGTGCATGACGAGCCGTCCTTCGACCGTTCCCGCCCCCGGATCACCGACCGGCAGGCTGGCCGACTGGATTCCGAGGGAGAAACGTCCTCCAACAATCGTGGCATCGGCAAGAATCGGCGCGATATAAGCGAGGATGCCCTCCGCGACAGCCGGCTCAAGGACCGCTTCATCCAGCAGTTGCACCTGTCCAACACGCCAGCGACTGCGGTCGTTGCCAGGGTCAGGCTCGAGCACGAGATCGAGATCAATCGGGTCGCTCACCCAACGCTTTGTGGCCCACGGACCGGCGATCCGCACCACGGCCTGATCCACCACGATCTCGGTGGTCACGGGCGAGCGGCGGCTTTCCCGCTTGGGCTCCCCACCGCTGGCGTCATCAACCTTCGCCGCGAGGGATTGCAGGTTGGAGGTGCGGTCCTCGTTGAAGACCACGTCGACCTCAAGACCACTCACGCGAAACGTGCCGAGATCTCCCATCGAGAGCAGCATCCCGAGCAACCCTCGATCCCCCTCCACGCGGCCGATAGACACCGGACGTTCCGAACCGTCGCGTGGCTCGAAGGTGATGCCTTCCACCACAGTGGGCCCCAACCACCCAATCCGCACGCTGGCCACCGACACGTCAGCTTCCGCCCCCTTGAGCGACGACTGCACGATTTTGGCGACCATCTCGGGCGACGAGAGGATCCAGGGTGCTGCAAAACCAGCCACAGCGACGGCGCCGACGACGAGCCCGACAACAAGCCAAAACCGGCCTTTGGGCTTGGGCGTCTCCGACGCAACAGGGGAAGTGGCGGGGCTCTCTACAGGCTCCGGGGTGGCTGCCATCGATTCCTCCAACTCGGAAATTCACGGGAAAACCAGGCACCGCTCGGCCCTGTCGGGGGCTGCTTGCCGGCATCGATGCATTGTGCCAGACTCCTTCCAGAGCGGAAGAGAACCGTTCATGTGCGGGCGTAGCTCAGTTGGTAGAGCGCTAGCTTCCCAAGCTGGATGTCGAGGGTTCGAGTCCCTTCGCCCGCTTTTCTGTTTTGGATCCGTGCGCCCGCTTTACGAAGCGGTGCGAGCAGTTCGCGTGGGAACAGCCCGCGTCATTCATGCTCGCTGAGCACGTGCGTCTCGCCGTCGTCATCGATGTCGACGTGGAGCACCATCGGGTTGCAACACACCGGGCAGTCTTCCACGAAGTCTTGGTGACTGCCCTCGGTGATGTCGATCGGCACCACAATCTCCTCGCCGCACGTATCGCAGATGTAGCGTGCATCGAGATCGCTGGTCTGCTGCCTTTTCATGGCCAACTCCTGGCAAGAGTAGAGAACTTTCCCCTCGTATCGTAGGCCCATTCCCGGCCCTCGGGCCACGCTCGGCGGTGGCGACTCGAACTCGCCCGCAGCCGAGCCCACACCACACGGACAGCCACTTAGCACCGACATCGCCCCATCGCTCCGGCCTGGCGACGGAAAAATTCTCGTCGCCGGACAGAGGGTGCCCCAAGCGCCCGGCTCTACCCCGCCCCCCGGCCGCAGACCGACGCCGCAGGCGGCGGACAGGCCGTCCTCAAACGCCCAGCGAGGGGCGGCCCGGTGCTCTCGAGCGGGGCTATGGAAGCAAGCGCAGCCCGGAGGGCGAAAGCGCCGCGGACATGCAGGGAGCGAAGGGCATGGAAGCCCGCAGCGAACGTCCCGC
>JBMTLP010000150.1:0-7258 GCA_049433245.1 Pirellulales bacterium | reverse complement strand
TGGTACCACCTCAAGACAGAGGTTGCCGCGACCGCCTTTTCTCCAGACGCGGTCGGTCAGGAGCCCGATGGCAGCGGCGAAAGTGCCGCTCGTCTATCGAAAGACCACAGGCAGGCGACAAACGATCACCGGTCTTCGACAGGCATGAGAACCCTCTATACTCTGCTGTTCGCGACGTTTTCGCTCGCTTGGCATCCACTTCCCTCTGCTCACGATTGTTGACATGGCCACTGAAACGCACCCCGCTTCCGCTTCCGACGACCCTTGGTTTCAGGGCCACTTCGCCGACCGCATCGGCGGGGCGAACTACGGCAAAGACACCAACATCTACAAGTTCGAGAAGATCAAGCGGGCCAAACGGAAGGCGATGGCCGACCATCCTGAGCGAGCGATCCTCGACTTCGGCATTGGTGAAAACGACGAAATGGCCCCCGAGAGCGTGCGGGCCGTGATGCGGCACGAGATCAGCCAACCGGAAAATCGCGGCTACGCCGACAATGGCATCGCAGCTTTTAAGGAAGCGGTGGCTCGCTTCATGCAGCGGGAGTTCGGCGTGAGCCTCGATCCCGAAAAGGAGATCAACCACTGCATTGGCTCCAAGACGGCCTACGCCATGCTGCCAGCAGCCTTCATCAACCCGGGTGATGTGACCCTGATGACGGTGCCGGGCTATCCCGTGGCGGGCACGGCTACGAAGTGGTTTGGGGGCATCGTCCATCCACTGCCGCTGCTGCCGGAGAACAACTACTTCCCTGACCTCGACGGCATCCCGGCCGACGTGCTCGCCAAGACCAAGTTGCTGGTGCTCTGCTACCCCAACAGCCCCACCGACAAAGCCGCCACGCGGGAGTTCTATGAGAAGGTGGTGGCCTTCGCAAAGCAGCATCAGATCATCGTCGTCCAGGATGCCGCACACATCATGCTGAGCTACGACGACAAGCCACTCTCCTTCTTGGAAACACCTGGAGCGAAAGACGTGGGCATCGAAGTCCACTCTCTCTCCAAGGGCTTCCACATGATCGGCTGGCGACTCGGCTGGGTCTGCGGCCACGAGAAGCTCGTCCGGGCTTTCGCGGATGTCAAAGACAACTGCGACTCAGGGCAGTTCATCGCCATCCAAAAGGCCGGCGCTGCGGCCCTCGACGACGCGGAGATCCCCCAGCAGGTGCGAGCGAAGTATCGCCGGCGTCTTGAAAAGTTGGTGAACGTGCTGCGTGAGGTTGGTTTCAACTGCAACGTCCCCGGTGGCACCTACTTCCTTTACACGAAGAGTCCGGTCGGGGCGGGCACGACAGATTTCGCAACGGCCGAAGACGCCAGTCAGTTTCTGATTCGCGAGCAGTCCATCTCCACGGTGCCGTGGGATGAGGCTGGCCCGCACCTCCGCTTCTCCGTGACCTATGTGGCTGCAGATGAAGCGGCCGAAGACCACCTGATGGCAGAGCTCAAGAGTCGTCTCGAAAAAGTCTCGCTACGATTTTGATCTCCTCGATCCTGGACAACGCCTCGACCGTTGCCGAGGCGATTTGATGGCTTCCTCCTCGTGATGTCGGTGAACCCATGCCTCTTTCGTTGCGTTGTGCCCATGGCCGCATGTCTGTTGGTCTTTCGCTCTTGCTGATGCTGTGCCTGCTGGTTGCCGGATGCGGCGGAGGTTCGTCGAAGGGGCCAAAATCGATCAACGACCAACTCGTGCAGGCACGGAAGCAATCGACACCCGACCGACAGGCGGTTGCCTTGCTGCGGGTCGCCAGCAAACAGAACGCCGAGGGCGACACGGCGGGAGCCACGAAAACGGCAAAGGAAGCCTTCGAGTTGCTCTCCGGTATGGACGACGCCAACGCCACCGCCGCGCGGCTGGTGAGCACCGCCGGCTTCCTCGCCGCGATCGGCGACAAGGCGACCGCCCGCAAGGTGCTCATCGTTGCGGAAGAGCGTGTGGCAGGGATCGGCGATCCTGTGCGACAGGTGAGCGTGCTGGCAGATGCGGGTGCGATCTACGGCAATAAGAGCACGGGGCTGGCCGACTCAGCGGGAGCCACGAGCCTGCTGACCCGCGCTCGCGATGCCGCCCTCGTTGTTGAAGAGCGATACCGTGCCGAGGCGCTTGCCGCGGTTGCCCTCGGCTACACCAAAGGCAACGTGGCGAGTGAAGCCGCGTCGATGGTGGAACAACTCCTTGAGACCGCTCGCGGCAATGACAATCCGCGAGCCAAGGCGGAAGGACTCGCTGCTGCCGCCAACGTAAAGGCCCAGATCGGCGACGCCGACGAAGCGAAGACGCTCCTGGAAGAGGCCGCGACCGTGGCTCGCGAGGTTGAGCGGACCGAGAGCCGGGCTTACGCCCTGCTCGCCGTCGGTGAAGCCACGGCCGAGAGCGGCGACAAAGCCACCGCCCGCAGTGTGCTCGACGAAGCCTACGCCGCTGCCGATAAGGTGGGGGATGAAGAGCAGCGGCAGCTCATCCTCGCGAAAGTCAGCAGAGCGCTCGACCAGCTCAAATGAGGCCGCTAGCCGCCTGCAAGCCGCCGCCAGGTTACTGCTTGAGCGTGGCCAAGGCAGCGAGTGCCTGCTTGCGGGCCTCGGCATGGTCAACGATCGGTTCGGGGTAGGTGCGGCCGAGCGTGATGCCGGCTTTGGCGAGCTGTGTAGCCGCCACCACCTCAGGCTGATGAATCACCGACGCGGGCAGCGCAGCCAGTTCGGGAACATACTGCCGCACGTAGCTGCCGTCGGGATCAAACTTCTTCCCTTGGGACGTGGGGTTGAAGATGCGGAAGTAAGGTGCGGCATCAGCACCACAGCCACCTGCCCACTGCCACCCGAGGGTGTTGGCAGCGAGGTCCGCGTCGACAAGCGTGTCCCAGAACCACTTCGCGCCCGCGTGCCAGCTGATTCGCAGATCCTTCACCAAGAAGCTCGCCACGATCATCCGCACCCGGTTGTGCATCCAGCCGGTTGTCCAAAGCTGCCGCATGCCCGCGTCGACCACGGGAAATCCGGTGTGCCCCTGCTCCCATGCCCGCAGGCCTACCGGATCACGGGCCCAGGGAAATCTTGCGTAGTTTTCCCGCAAAGGCTCGTCGGTCGTGTGCGGAAAATGAAAGAGCAGATGACTGGCAAACTCCCGCCACCCAATCTCCCTTAAATAGACTTCAGGAGATCCCGTGAGACTGGCCGCGGGCTTGCCGCCGGCGGCTTCGCGGACGGCATGCCACACGCGGCGGGGCGAGATCTCGCCAAAGTGCAGGAACGGGGAAAGGCGGCTCGTGCCGACGTGATCCGGCCGATCTCGCTCGTAACCGTAGTCGTTCAAGCCCGCCTTGAGGAACGCGGCGAGGGCCTTGCTGCCCCCGGCCTCGCCAGGCGACCAGGTCTGCCGCATCGTGGCGTCCCAGTCGATTGTGGGCAGGAGGTCGAGCGAGTCGATGGGCAGCGACGCCTGCTGGCGTCGGCCAATGGCCTCGGCGGCGATGAGTTTCTTCGGAGCCCCGCGAGGCGTGTCGGGCTCATCGCCAGCGATCAGCGATTTCCAAAACGGCGTGAACACCTGATAGGGATTACCTTGCTTGGTCTTCACCCGCACCGGTTCGTACAGCAGGCCGCCATTGAAACTCTCAACTTCCAGACCGTCAGCCGCGATCGCCTGCTTGATCTGGGTGTCGCGCGCCACGATCGCCGGCTCGTAGCAGCGATTCCAGCAGACGTGCGTCGCGCCATATTCCTCAGCCACGCTCCGCAGCGTGTCGAGCGATGGGCCTCGCCTGATCTGCAGCGTCAGGCCTTTCGCCATGAGCGATGCAGCAAACGCTTCGAGTGAATGATGCAGCCACCACCGCGAAGCCGCCCCTGGCTCCCAGGGATGCTCTTCCTCTGGCGCCCAGATAAACAGCGGCACGATGGGCCCACGTTTCGCTGCGGCCTCGAGGGCCGGATTGTCATCCAACCGCAGGTCGCGACGAAACCACACGAGCGTGACGGGAGGCATGAGAGATCCTAGCCAGCAGGCTTGTACTCGGCGGCCTTGTCGTCGAGCGGCCGAATCCACACGTTGCGAAACTTCACGGGGGCCCCGTGGTCCTGCAAGAACAGTGGCCCTGCCCCAGTCGCCTTGAGGCTCTTCTCGACGCCTCGCAGGTAATCGGTCACACCATGGCGATAGGGAATGTAGGGCGATCGCGGCACATCAAAGGTCACGCCATCCTGCACCTTCTGCCCGTTGAGCCAGGCGGTGATGGTGCCGGGTTCGGTGACCTTGCCCTCTGCGTCGTGCCGCGGAGCTCGGAAGCGAATATCGTACACCTGCCACTCACCAACAGGGCGTGAAGCGTTGACCAGCGGGGGGGCAAATCGGTAGAGGCTGCCCTCGTCTTCTTTGGTGAACTCGTCCACGCCAAACGAGTTCATGATCTGCATCTCGAAGTGCCCGTGGATGTAGAGGCCGCTGTTTCCTTTGGCCTGTTCCACCGTCGCAAACTCCGCATGGATGTCGGCGTCGCGGAAGTGCACGTTGGAAACCGCGTGGTTGGCGTGGCCAGGGCTGCGGGTGACTTCGAGCACGCCACCTTCGGCCTTCCAGTTGGATGGGCCGCCATCCATGGCCAAGAAGTGGCCGGTGCCCTCGCTCGCCTCACCAAACAGACAGATCGCGTCGGCAGGTGGCTCAACAGGCAACGTGTGCTGTTGGGGAGCAAAGTCTTCTGCCGCCGGCACCGCTCGCGGTGAACTCGCAACCATGGCCAGAAGCGCCACAGCGAACAGCGATCCATGCAGGATCGGGTCGCCCGATTGCCGCATTCCCACGGCCTTCATCCTCTGCATCGTCTTGCTCCTCAACATTGGTCTTCTTGGCTCGAAGCGTTCGTATCGTACACCCACGCCTGTGGCGGCGTGGCGTCTTACAACCCACCGCTCATCAGTTTCGCGGCCACCTCTGGAAAAACCACGCGAAAGGCCAGGTAGGCCATCGCAAACGTGAGGGCGATGTTGAGGGTCTGACCGCACACGTAGAGGACAATCGGCTTTACGGACCCCATCGCCGAGGCGAGCCGCCGAATCTCGGTCTCGAGCCCAATGCTCACGAAGCCTAAGCAGAAACACCACGACTGCATCATCTTGACTGGGCCTTTGAGCGTGGCCTGCACCATCGACTCGCGGCTTGCTGGCCCAGTGGATGCGAGAAATGTGAAGATCGCCGAGGCCGCGAGAAAGCCCAGCACAAACTTCGGTAGTCGCTTCCAAATTTCCGCCATGCCGGCAGCCACGCCGAGAGTGGGAGCAGGGCCGCCTTCGTCAGAAAGGCGGGTCCACATGGCTGCAACCACCAGTGAAATCACCCCGATGAGCACGTTCTGAATCAGCTTCACGCTGGCCGCCACATCGCGGGCTACCGGACCCACGAGCTCGCCGGCCGCCACCACAGCCCCGGTCGAATCGACCGTGCCACCAATCCATGCGCCACCAAGCACCTCATCGAGCCCCATCGCGTTGATCACCGCTGGCATCGCAAACATCATCACCACCGTGAAGGCGAGCGAGATGCCGACGGCTATCGAGAGTTCCTCCTTCTTCGCGCGGCATGCTGCGGCCGTGGCCACCGCCGCCGACACGCCACACACACTCATGTCGGCGGAGAGCACGAGGTTGAGCGACTTCGACTTGATCTTCAGCACACGCTGGCCGAACTGGTAGGTCGCAATCAGCACGATCGGCGTGGTGATCCAGCTCACCAGGATGCCCGGAGGGCCGAGCTTCATCAGCGTTCCAAAGAGGAGACTTGCGCCCATGAAGATCAAGCCCGTCTTGATGTACAACTCCCCTTTGAGGGCCGGCCGCAGCCAGTTTGGCACCCCAATCACGTTGCTCACGAAGAGCCCCCCGGCAAACGCCCAGAGCACATACTCCAACTGCAGGTTCTTAATTGTCTCCTGCGAACTTGCGAGCCAGGCGAGCACCCCCAGCAGGGTCACGCCCAGCAACGCTGGCACGCTCCGCGTGAGTGGCACACCCACTCCCGAAAGTGCCACAGCGAAGACCGCAACACATCCTGCCACGGTGGCTGCCAGTGCCACCGCCATCGCAGGACGTCCATCTGCCGCCTGCCCGCCGAATGCGTCGAGCGGGTTGAGCTCCCAGCCACCCGGCTTCGTGATCCACGGCGTCAGTCTGTTTTCGTAGGCCACCGCCGCAGCAGTCTCTCCTGCAGCGTCAGTGGCCACCGGCACATTCGCCCACCAACTGACAACCAGCAGCACCGCAGCCAGGATCATCGCCCAGATGTCGTCACTCTGTGTCCAGCTGGCCACTGTGACTGAGCCCGCCTCGGTCGCCGGTCCTGATTGCTCGGTCATCGTTGCCCCTCCGGAGGTCGTGCATGCCTTCTGCAGCGAGCGGGGAACGCAGCGCCCTCACCCGAAGACGACGCATTGTTTCGCGAGAATCTCCTCACTGTCGAGGGCTGCAGCGATCCGCGTGGGCTCCGCAACGATTCTCACCAAGCCATCACCCCCTACGATGACCTCGATCACCTCCATCCACATGTTTCTCAATCCACCGCAAAGGTCGTCTGATGCACACGCTGTCTCGAAGTGAGGTTCGGGAAATCGATCGCCGAGCCATCGAAGACTTCGGCCTGCCGGGGATTGTGCTCATGGAAAACGCCGGGCGGGGCGCGGCCGAGCGGATCCACGCCCAGGCTGCCAACGGGCGCGTGGCCATTCTCTGCGGAAAGGGCAACAACGCCGGAGACGGCTACGTCATCGCCCGCCACCTCGAACTGCTCGGCCACGACGTCACGATTCTTACGGCTTGCGATCCGGCCGACCTCCGAGGCGATGCCGCCATCGCCTGCGAGGTTGCTCGCCGCAGCAAGATCCCCATGCAGCTGCTGGCAGATGCCCCACGCGAAGCGTGGGACGCGGCCCTGACCGAGGCCACCGTGCTCGTCGATGCCCTGCTTGGCACAGGCGCAAGCGGGCCACCCCGAGGAGCCATCGCCGTCGCAATCGAGGTACTGAATGCCTACCGCGCACGTACGCCCAGCGTGGCCGTGTGTGCGATCGATCTGCCTTCGGGGCTGGACTGCGATTCCGGCATCGCGGCTGGTGCGTGCGTCACGGCAGACCTCACCATCACCTTCGTAGCTCCCAAGCGAGGGTTTACCGCCCCCACGGCAGCTGCATTTCTCGGACGCGTCGAGGTCGTCGGCATCGGTGCACCTGCCTGCCTGCTCACAGGTGCGGTGGGCCTCTCGTGGAAG
>JBMTLP010000149.1:0-7278 GCA_049433245.1 Pirellulales bacterium | reverse complement strand
TCAAGACCTGCACCTACAAGGTGTGCAACATGGTCAAGGAAGAGTGCTCGAAGGAAGTGCCCTACAAGGTCTGCAAGATGGTGCAGGAAACCCGCACCAAGCAGGTCCCTGTGTGCACGACCAAGCCCGTGCACTACACCAAGACCGTCGAGGTCTGCAAGATGGTGCCCAAGAAGGTTGCCTACACGGTGACCCGATGTGTGCCCCGCGTGGTTTACCGTGAGGTGGGCTGCTGCGGTGACGTGGTGGAAGAAACTCCCGAGGTCGCTGATGAAGCTGCCACGGAAGAGAACGCCGGCGAGGCAGTTGCCGAGTAACCCTCGGCCTCTCCTCTCCACGACCGTTCACGCGGAGTACATCCGACGGTGAACAGAACGATTGGGAAACGGGGTGGCCCGGCTCGCAAGAGTCGGGCCACTCTTGTTTGGAGAGCGTGCGACTCCCTTCCATCACCGCGGAGCCGTAGCCCAAGGCATCGAATGCCCGCCAGATTGCCTGCGTGTCGGCGTCGTACACACGGCTCACAAACCAGCGAAGTGGCTGGAGCAGCGTCGCTCGCACCCTGCCAGAGACGATCTTGTGGTGCGGCGGCGCCCCGTGCTGCCTCAACATCCTCATGCTGACCTGCCGATACCTCAGGTAACACCTTTATGAGGAGTCGAAGGGCATGGCCGCCAAGAAAAAGTCGAAGAAATCCGCTTCACAGCAACTGATGGGCGTGGCCACCATGGGCCTACCGTCGCCTGTTCAGCAGGTAGCAACATCGAAGTGGGGCTCGAAAATCCTGCTCCTTCTGTTGCCCGTACTCGTCGCCAGCGGTGTGCTCACCATCTCCTTCAACGGCGGTAAACCCTCCGTTGCCATCAACGAGCAGCGCGCTGAACAAGTCGGCGAAGAACTCCGAGCCGACGCCCTCCGCGCCGCCGAACGCGTCCGCGAACAAGAGCCTCTCCGCCTTCGCTAACCCCCCAAGCCGCTGCCATATGCCCCCTCCTGCCCCATCCATTGAGTGAGGGGAGAGCCCGAGCGGCCCTACCGCTCCGCCTCCAGCGTCGCCGTCATCGACCCCTTGCAGCGGGCGATCAACCGGTCAGCTCCAAAAGCATGAATCTGATCGCGTTTGAGCTCAGCATGCTCAAGCGTCGTGGTCAGCACGATCGCTTTCCCACGTCGATCCACCTCCTTCGCCAGCTGATAGCCCCGCTCAACCGGATGCGCAAACAACTTTTGCAGCATGATGATCACGTACTCGTAGGTGTGATCGTTGTCGTTCCAGAGCACGACGTGATACCGAGGCTGCCGCTTCCGTTTTGGATCTGGCTTTGCCGCTGGCTTGGCGGGGGCAGCCTCTGCTGGGGCCTCGTCGACGGCGGTCGCACTGGAAGAGTCGCTCATGGCTTGGCACACTCTGCAGACCGTTGAGCGGACGCATGTCACACATTCACGGCGGGCGAAAGACGCGTCCACGTTTCACCCGCCCTCGTCGTTTGAGTATACCGCCTAGAGTTGCCGGCCTTGCATGTCGAGGGGCCGCCAGAGTGCCTGCTACCGAGGAGTTGCCGTGCTAGACCGCCGCTGGGTTGCTGACAATACCGAAAAGGTTATCGAGAACTGTCGCCGACGCGGGATGGGGGAGAGCCTGCTTGAGGACATTTCCCGCTTTTCTTCACTCGACGCCGACCGGCGTCGCCTGAAGGGGGACATCGACAGTCTTAATCAGCAGGCCGGACAGATCAGCCGCTCCATCGGCAAGGCCGCCAACGAGGAGGAGCGAGAATCCCGCAAGGCGGAGGGACGACAGCTCCGGGAGCAGATTTCTGCGTTGGAAGTGGCCATCACCGAAGTGGTCGCTGCCGGTGACGCGATCCTGCGGTCGATCCCCAACCTGACGCACCCCGACGCACCGGCTGGCGGCGAGGACGCCTCGGTCGAAGTTCGTCGTGGCAGCACGCCCCTGCCCAGCTTTACCTTCAAGCCGCTCGACCATGTGGCGCTCGGTGAGAAACACAACCTGTTTGATTTTGAGGCTGGCTCCAAAGTCGCCGGTCACGGATTTCTCTTTTCCAAGAACGACGCCGTGTTGCTGGAGTTGGCCATGCAGCGGTACGCCGTCGAGATTCTCGCTCGACGCGGCTTCACCCTGACGATGACCCCTGACCTGGCTCGTGACTCGATTCTCGAAGGCACCGGCTT
Source organism: Pirellulales bacterium (assembly GCA_049433245.1). Lineage (GTDB taxonomy): Bacteria > Planctomycetota > Planctomycetia > Pirellulales > UBA1268 > M30B53. Next base: position 5,085 of record JBMTLP010000149.1, on the reverse strand, counting down.
CATGCCTCGAGGTCCGGAAACCCAGATCTACTCAATCACCGACAGCGACCTCTCGCTCGTCGCCACGGCAGAGATCACCCTTGGTGGTGCGATGCAGGACCACGTGTTCGATGCTGACGACCTTCCGCTGAAGGTCTGCGGCATCAGCCACTGCTTCCGCACCGAAGCAGGCGCTCACGGTCGCGCCACCCGTGGGCTCTACCGAGTGCACCAGTTCACCAAGGTCGAGATGTTTGCCTTCACCAAGCCAGAGGAGAGCGAGGCGATGCACGCCGAACTGCTCGAGATCGAGTGCGAACTCTTTGACGGCCTGGGGATTCCCTACCGCGTGCTCGACATTGCCTCAGGCGACCTCGGTGGTCCGGCCTATCGCAAGTTCGACTTAGAGGCCTGGATGCCAGGCCGCGGCGAGGCTGGCGAGTGGGGCGAAGTCACCAGCACGTCCAACTGCACCGACTATCAGTCGCGACGGCTCGGCATCCGCTTCCGCACGCCCGGCACCAAGGGAACCACGCTGGTCCACACCCTCAACGGCACCGCCCTGGCCATTGGCCGGGCGATGATCGCGGTGCTTGAGAACCATCAACGGGCCGACGGGTCGATTGCGATCCCCAAGCCACTCGTGGCGTGGATGGGGAAGGATCTGATCACCACTTAAGCCCGAACCGCTCTCCAGTCGGCCCGCTTCCAAGGCCACCCTTGAGCGGCTTGTTGGACTGAGGCCGTGGCGGTGGTGGCGGCTCGTTGGCGGCTGCTGCCTCCGCCTCAGCTTCCGCCGCGGCGGCTTGCTCAGCCTCGGTGAGGGGAGCGGGAATCGTGGCCTTGAGCGAGAGCGACATCCGCTGCTCTGCAGGTTCGACCGAAATCACCTTGCACTCGACCTGCTCGCCTTCCTTGACGATGTCACCCACACGGTGCACGTGCCGGTGAGCCAGTTCGGAGACGTGCACGAGGCCTTCGACTCCCGGCTCAAGCTTCACAAAAGCCCCGAACTGGGCGATGCGGCTGACTGTGCCCCGCTGCGTGGAACCGATCGGATACTTCTCATCGGCACCTGTCCACGGGTTCTCGATCAGGTCTCGAGCGGAGAGCGAGATCTTGCCGGTCTCCTCGTCGATGCTGCGAACAACGACCTTGACCTTCTGGCCAAGTTCCAGCACATCCTCGGGCTTCGCTACACGATCCCACGACAGCTGGCTGACGTGCACGAGGCCGTCGACACCATGGCCGAGATCAACAAACGCGCCGAAGTCGCGAATGTTGCGAACGATGCCTTCGAGCGTCTGCCCGATTTCGAGGGTCTCGAGCAACTTCTGACGGGCCTCGGTGGCCTGTCGTTCGAGCACCGCCCGCCGCGACAGCACGAGTCGCCGCGCGGCCGGCACGAGTTCCGTGACCAAGCACTCGAGCGTCTGCCCCACAAACTCCGAGAAGTCTTCCACCCGGTAGGTGCTCACGCTGCCCGCGGGCATGAAGCCACGCAGCCCGCCCACATCCACTTCCAGGCCGCCTTTGTTGGTCCCGGTGACCTTGCCCTCGACGATCATGCCAGCTTCCAGCTGCGACCAGTCTTCCACGGCCACCGCGTGATTTGCCAAAGCGACGTCATACAGCCCGTCGTCGTCGTTGCGGCTGCCGACGGACACCTCGATCTCGTCACCAACCTCGGGCATTTCTTCGGGATCAAGCCCCAGGAGCCCGAGAGCACCCTGGCGGCGACCACCGAGATCAAGAAACGCAGTTTCGTCGGCGAGGCTGACGACCTTGCCCGTCACGCGGGAACCAGCGGCCAACGGCGCGTCGACCTTTTCCATGGCAGCGGAGTCGAGCAGCGCGTCAACCTCGAGGTCACCAAGAGCTGCCTCGAGCTCGTCCTCGAGATCGTCACCCAGAGGCTGCCTCAGGCTTGGCACGGCCACCAACTTCGAGGGCCTCTGCACCGCGAAAGGGGAAGGGCCAGACTCACCACGGCGCCGGTCGCGGGATCGCTTCTCGCGTCGCGGAGGAGCTCCTTCGGGCCTGGGACCGCTCGGTGTGGTCTCGGAAGCCGGCTCAGCCGCGATCGCAGTCGTCGCCACGACGAGCTCGCTTGGGGCACCTCCAGGAGCGTCTTGTGAGGCAGCGGGAGCGTTTGTCTCCGCAGGAGCGGCGGCAACCTCGGCCGCTGGGGCTGCGGGCGATACCGGTGGCTTGCTGCCTACGAGGACATGCCGCGACGCCACTCTGGGCAGCGGTACCCCTTCCCGCTGAGTGCCGATGGCAATCCGCCGCCGCGGCTGCTCGGCTTCCGACGCAGCAGCTGACTCCGGATGATCACCAACCCCGGGGGAGGGCTGCGAAGCAGAGGGATCGAGAACTTCGGGGGCGGTCGGAACCCCCCCAACTTCATTTTCAGGGTCGGCCGTCACGCCAGTAGTCCCGTTGCGAGCGAACAGAAGAGGGGCGATGAGCGATGAGGAGCGGCCGCCCGCCCGATGCGGCCATCACAAGAAACAAATGCGGGAAACAGGACTTGAACCTGCACGGTATTACTACCACTAGGCCCTCAACCTAGCGCGTCTGCCAATTCCGCCATTCCCGCGGCTTTGAGTTTGTATTCTCGGTTCAGAACGCCAGCCGTCAAGAACCGTGAGACTTGCTCCTCATTCAGAGCATGTTTTCGCCAGGCGAGGCCCCGGCGCGTCTCTCCTCACCCGGCAGCCTGGGTGCCCTCACGTGTCGCGGCAACGCTCTCACGATCGAGCGTCCTCAGCGCCAAGGACACCCCAGCACCAAGGCTGACCGCCCAGGCAACGTCTCCCACGGGCATCCACCGATAAAACGGCAGGGCTGCCACGTAGCACGCGACGAGCCCCTGAACGGTGCGCGTATAGCCGTCAAACAGCAGCCAGCAGGCGAAGTTGGTCGTGAGATAGAAAACGAGTGACGAAGCCAACGCACCGCCACACAGGGCGACCACACGGCCCCGTCGCACGAGCGGACCGAGCAGGACCGGCCAGATGGTCGCGAAATACACCACGACACCCAGGGCCACGCTCCCGTATCCAGGTAGCAACAGGTTTCCGATCGCCAAGGACACCAGCGGCACACTTGCCGCCGCCACGGGGTTACCCAAGGTGGCTCCCGCCACCAGAGCAATGCCAGCCATCGGGGTGACGTTCCAGGTCGGCTGCCAGAGGCGACCGGCCACGCCCAGCGTCACCAAAGCCACCCACAGGACGGCAGCGACACGGGCATCTCGAACCTTGGTCAACGTAAACATGAGGAATCCAAAGGTGCAGAAAACCCGGCAAAACAACGGCCTCCGCAGGCCGTCCCTTGACCGATACACTAGCGGTTTTCTTCGCTCCGGCAAGACCGCGGCCAACCGATGTCCCTATTTGAAACCCTCTCCCGCAGCCGTGGCGACGACGCGATCGACTGGATCCGCTTCCGCGTGCCGGGCCACCGCCTGAATGTGCTCACGCCGCAGGCGGTCGCTGATTTGGCCGCCGTTCTCGATGAAATCGATCGAGAGGCCTCCGCAGGACGCCCTCCCAAGGCGGTCGTGCTCACCGCCGACGCTGGCTGCGGTTTCTTCGCCGGGGCGGACCTGAGCCGGCTCGCAGCGGTGCTGGCTGCTGCCGAGACCGACCGGCAGGCGGTACTCGACGCCACCACCGCCGGCAGAAACGTTTTCAATCGGCTGGGCCAACGCCCCTGGGCCAGTATCGCCCTCATCGACGGCGTGTGCGTTGGTGGCGGACTTGAGTTGGCGCTGGCCTGCGACCTGCGGCTTGCCGTCCGCGTCCCGCAAACGTCGTTTGGTGCGCCAGAGGTGAAACTTGGTCTGATCCCCGGCTGGGGGGGCACCGTGCGGCTGCCGCGATTGATTGGCCCAGGCCCCACCGTCGAGTTTGCTGCCGCCGGGGAGAGCATCTCCGCCGAAAAGGCGGCTGAGTTGGGGCTGGTCGACGCTTGCGTGAGCCGCGACCGAGGCACGGAGGCAATCTCGCACCTGCTCAAGGTCGCGGACCGCGACAACCTCGTGACGCGACGGCGGAGCATGATGTCGGCACCCGTGTCGCTTGATCCCGCAGAGCTTGCGTTTCTGGAAGCGACGGCCTCAGCCGTGATTCTTGGCCGCACAGGGGGGCACCTCCCGGCCCCGATCAAGCTGCTGGAAACGGTGCTTACCGGATCCGGCATGACAGCAGCGCAAGCAGAATCGCTCGAGAGCGAAGCCTTTGCCGATCTGGCCTGCGGCCCCCAGCCGCAGGCCCTGCTGCACGTCTTTCAGTTGGCAGAACGCAACAAACGCGACGACGGCCTGCAGGCGGGCTCCTCCGCAACCGAAGCCGAGCCACCCGCGGCGGTCGCACACGCAGGCGTCGTTGGGGCAGGAATCATGGGAGCCGGTATCGCGGCGAGGCACCTGCGATCGCAGATTCCCGTCACGGTGGTCGACGCCTCCTCCGAGGCGCTCACCCGGCAGTTACCGGTCATGCTCGAGGAAGCGTCGTGGAATCGCGAACTGCGCCAAAGCGACCCTCGGGCCGCCGTCGCGCTCACCGGCCTCCTCCGCTCGAGCACCTCGCTGGCTGCTTTGGCCTCGGCCCAACTGGTGATCGAGAGCGTGGTGGAACGACTCGATGCCAAGCGGGCTGTGCTCTGCGAGCTGGAGCGGGTGGTCGCCAGCGACGCGATCCTCGCCACCAACACCTCCACCAATCCCATCGCCCGACTCGCTGAGCCGCTGCAGGACCCGACGCGGTTCTGTGGCTTCCACTTCTTCAACCCGGTGAAGCGGATGAAGTTGGTGGAGATTGTTCGCGGTCCCCAGTCGAGCGACCGAGCGATCATGACCGCCGTCGCTCACGGCAAGCGGTTGGGCAAGATTCCCATCGTGGTCCGTGACAGCCCTGGCTTTCTCGTCAACCGCGTGCTCATGCCCTACCTGCACGAGTCGATCGAGTTGCTGCGGGAGGGTGTGTCGATGCGGCGGATCGACGCCGCCGCCCGCCGATTCGGCATGCCGCTGGGGCCCATCGAGCTCTACGACATGATCGGACTCGACACGGCCTTTTACGCCGGCCTCGTGCTGCA
>JBMTLP010000148.1:0-7340 GCA_049433245.1 Pirellulales bacterium | reverse complement strand
CCGAAAGTGTCGCGAATCCAACGACCGAACAGCCCGAGCACGTAGATCGCAAACACGGGTGGCGTATTAGCACGCGAATCCTTCTCAGCATGCTCTCGAAAACTGAGCATCGGCGGTAGCGACTTGGCAGACCGCTCCAAGAGGTCCTTGCGAATCACTACGACCGTCACGCCAGCAATGCCGGCGTTCTTTTGGGCACACGCGTAAAGCAGCCCCATCTTCGACATGTCAATCGGGCGGGAAAGGAAGTCGCTTGACGCATCGCAGACGAGCGGCCGGTCGCCGATGTCCGGAATATCCTTCCACTGCACACCTTGGATCGTCTCGTTTGACGTCAGGTGCACATAGGCGGACCTGGGAGACAACGCGATGTCGCTCTGCGTGGGCAAGTGATCGTAGTTCGAAGACTTGCCGTCCCAGGCTTTGGCAACCTTGCCCTCGAGCTCCGCTTGCTTGGCAGCACTTGCACCCCAAGTTCCCGTGACCACGTAATCTGCGGGCTCCTCGCGCCCCCGCAACAGATTCATGGGGATCATGGAAAACTGCAGGTTCGCTCCGCCCTGCAGAAAAATGATCTCGTGCGTGTCAGGCACACCGAGCAGGCCTGCCAGGGATGCCCGCGTTTCGGCGAGAATGGCGTCAAACGCCGGCGACCGGTGACTGATTTCCAGGATGGAACTGCCGACGCCAGGCAGGCAAAGCATGTCACGGCGGATCTCTTCGAGTACCCCCAGTGGCAGGACCGCCGGGCCGGGCGAAAAGTTGAACAGTCGCTCCCCTGCGTCGGCACCTTGTCGATCCGTCACCATCGATCTCCGTCGAGTTTTGCCGGCTCAGGCAGCGTCCGGCCGTAGGGGGCAGAATAGGACCAGGCTCGCGGGTGGTCAACGGCCAGCACTGCTGGTGCGAAGCGGGAGGCCTGTCGTCAGCGGACGGGGGCCGCTGTTGCGGGCGTTTGGGCCATGACGGCCCCAGCCGGCACCGGTGGGACGCTCGACAAGCTCGCCACTTTGGCAGAAACCATGGGCTGCTGGGGATCGAGAGCGAGGGCTCGTGAGTAGTTGGCCAGGGCCTGGCCCGTCTGGCCCGTTTGCTCCCGGAGACAGCCCAGCGCCACAAGTGGGCGTGGGTCGGCGGGCGCGACGCTGATCGCGTCGATCAGATGGTTCTCTGCGGCCAGCACGTCGCCGCTTTCGTACGAGAGCCGGGCTAACTCGAGTCTGGGCTCAGGATCCGTGGGGCTGGCAGCCGCCCAGGCCTCAAGGCTCGCCACGGCGTCGGACGACCGCCCTTCCTCCACCAGCAGCACCGCCAGGGCCCTGTGGCATGCAGCATGGTCCGGATTGCGACTCAGGCAGAGGTGGTAGTACTGCTCCGCGAGTTGAAGATCCGCCGGTCGGTTAAACAGTTTCGCCTGCTGATGGTAGGTGGCGCCGAGATTGTAGAAACTGTCTGGATTGCCAGGCTGCTTCGCGAGCGCCTGCTGAAAGGCGTTGGCTGCCCCCTGGTAGTTTCCCTGCTGGTACAGCTGAACGCCTTCCGCGTTCTCGTTGCCGCGCATGCCTCCGCAGCCGGTCGCAGCGACAAGCGTCACGACAGCAACGACCAGGCACGCCGAGATGTGATCCGCCGCCCTCATCAGCGTCGTGGTGCTCGATACGCGGAGGTTGAACAGGCGGCAGCCAACCTGCCGCAGGGGGCGGGAAAATAACTCGTTCCCCGCGGGCCGACAAGATCACACGGCCAACTCCAAGCGGGCGTTTCCCGAAAGCGGAAACCGCTCTCGGGACAGCCCACGGTCAAAGGGGCGACAGGAACGGCCATCTCCGGAAGGCTGGGCAATCTTCGCTGCCGCGGAAAGCCTCCGACGTTGCTCTCGCAATGATCAGCGGTTGTTGAAGAACTTTCGCAAGGCCGAAGCCGCGGCATCACGCGACGAATCGGTGTCGTCTTTTGGACGGGCGGGTAGGGTCCCGGGTTTCGCTCGCGATTCCTTGATGGCGTCAACGACGGAACCGCTACGGGCCACCGAGGAATCAGTACCGCTGCCGCTTGCCGAATCGCTCCCTGCGGGAACCGCATCCGGTGCTTCCTCCCCGAGGCCGATGGACGAACGGGAGCCCCCCTCTTCCGTGGGTGCATCAGCCATGCGGATCGAGTGCGTCGTATCGAGGGCCGCACTCGTCTCGTCGTCTGCCATGAGCCAACGAGAAACATCCTCTTCGGAGCGATCCACGCTGGGCATCACGCAGGCAACTGTCAGTTCCAGCGACCCCACGCGGAGCCGGTCGCCGTCGTGCAACAGTGTTTTGGCCTCAATCCGCTTCCCGTTCACAAAGGTACCGTTGCGGCTGCCGAGATCCTCCACTGCCACATGATCGCTCTCTTTGAGCACCTGACAGTGGCGACGACTGACTTCATCACTGAGGGGACGGATGTCGCACTCTTCGGCGCGACCAATCAGAAGCCGCGGCCTCTTGAGAACAATCGCTCGCCCAGCGCTTTTGCCCGTGGCGACGATGAGTTTCGCCTCCATGGTGTTTCCCCTCAGGTGAAAGGTTGACCTCGCGAACAACCGCCGTGGCAATGTCGCGAGGGAGAGCCATCAGGCATCATGCCGTACCACCCCTAGAACTGTATGGTAGCACGCTTCACCGGGGTTCACCAGCGTGCCAGGCCGTCCACATCGCCGTGAACGGTCGTGACGCGAGTGCTGCGCGCCGTCGAGCAACCCTTTTAGGGGGGCTACCGTCGCTCCACCCATGACGCCGAGCGAAACCGTTCCGCTCGCTTGGCGACTTGCTCCAACCGATGATCACAAACAAAGGGCCCTTCGCGTCGCAACTCAAGTCCTAGCGATGCTGCCAGGCGATGCATCCAACGCTCCGCGAGCGCCAAGTCACCCCCGTCGCTCAACTCGCTGAGCCCTGGGCGGGTGTAGAGCGGACCGGCCTGATCACACTTTCGCATCAAGAGGCTCCCATGCTGCAGGATGCTGCCTGACAGTCTCCGCTGCGCACTGCCCATCACCTTGTGGACTCCCACCACGACATCCCCCACCGCTCGTCGGTCAAAGCAAAGCAGGGGCCCATCCGGGGCCGAGCCCCCCGACACGCCCACGGTTGCCTCCGCTGGCGGCACCATGCTAGCCGCCACACCTACTGTCTGAAGTTCGGCAACAAGCGTGGAATGCAGCGCGTCGTAGAATTGCTGAGGCGATGCCGCGAGCAGGTGCCCGCGAGCCACGGCCGCCGCGTACGTGATGTCGGTGCCATGCAAGATCGCTCCCCCACCGCTCGGCCGCCGTACGAGGTCGAGCCCTGCAGCCCGCGCGATAGGCTCGGCGGCAGCGTACTTCTGGAATCCCCCCAGCGAGAGCGTGGGACGGCTCCATCGATATAGCCTCACGGCAATCCCCCCCGCGGCAGCAACCTCCTCGGCCAGGAGTTCGTCAGCCGCCATGTTGATGGCGCCCAAGGCGGGCTCATCTTCCCAGAGCGTCAGGTCAGCATCGGGGCGCGAGGTGGGCATGCAACAAACGGCCTTTCAGCAGCCCTCAATGGGACGCGTCGCTGACAACCTTGTCGTAGGCCGCCTGATCCATCAGCGTCTCGAGTTGGCTGGGATCAGCCAGCCGAATCTTGATAATCCAACCTTCGCCGTAGGGATCCTGGCCGAGCAGTTCGAGGTTATCGGGAAGTTCGGTATGCACCTCCACCACCTCACCGGAACATGGTGCATAGAGATCGCTGACAGCCTTCACGCTTTCGATCTCACCAAACGACTCGCCAGCCGTGACCTGCGAGCCCACCTGCGGCAACTGCATAAACACGAGATCCGTCAGCGCCTCAACCGCGTAGGCAGATACACCAATCGTGGCCACGACGCCGGGGGCAGGCTCACCCTCAACACGGATCCATTCGTGGGACTTCGCAAACTTCATCACGTCAAACACTCCTCTGAAACGGCGGCAGACTGTTGCTGCCGGCGAGAATAACGGATCGTTGGGAAACGAGTCACTCCACACGCCGCCAGCCCGGGAAGGGCAGGGGGCAGATCGATGCTGGCTGCCGACTCCCTCGAATATCGACGTCCAGTTGCGTGCCGGGCTCCGCCACGGCGGCATCCACCATCGCCATCGCGATCGGAGCTGCGAGCGAAGGGGCGAAACTCCCGCTGGTGATCACGCCACAGTCCTGCGTGCCTGAAAAGACACGACAGCCCTCGCGGGCGGCTCGCTTCCCAGTGAGCATGAGGCCCACCCGCACCCGCTCGGCCGCACCAGCCTGCAGTCTCGCAAACGCATCTCGGCCGGGAAACTGACGACCTTCGAGTGACACACCTCGGCCGAGACCGATCGCGAAGGGGTTCGTCGTCTCCACAAGTTCGTGGCCGTAGAGTGGCATGCCCGCCTCAAGTCGAAGCGTGTCGCGAGCCCCCAGCCCGCACGCGCGTGCCGAGGGATCGGCTGCCAGCAGGGCCTCCCAAACGGGAACCGCCGCCTCCGCCGCCACGATCAGCTCCACCCCGTCTTCACCCGTGTAGCCCGAACGGCTCACCGTGGCTGCATGGCCCGCCACGCTAGCGGCACAGCTGCGATAGTTCTTGAGGGCGTTGATTCGCTCGGCATCAGGAGCGGTGCACAGCGACGTCACGGTCGCGAGCGAGGCCGGTCCTTGCACCGCGATCATCGCCGTTCGCCGCGTCTGGTCATCAAGGCAGACCCCCTTGGAGGGAAGGCGGCTCGTCAACCACGCCACAACCCGATCGCGGTTGGAACCATTCACGACCAGCCCAAAACGATCCTCCGCTTCGCAAGCCACCAAAGCATCGTCGAGGATTCGCACTCCCTTCCCGCCGTCGTCGTCGGTGATCAGTGTGTAACGCACGCCTCCTGCCGCGAGATCGGATACCCGCCGTGTGAGCATCGAATCGAGCCACGCGCGGCTCCCTGGGCCGCTCACCACCAACCGCCCCATATGCGATACATCAAACAATCCACATGCACTGCGGGTGGCGAGATGCTCGTCGACAATCGACGTGTACTGAACGGGCATCTCCCAACCAGCGAACGGCACCATCCGACCACCGTGCTGCTGATGCCAGGCATGCAGCGGTGTGGTGAGCAGCCCCCCACCGACCTCGGTTCCCACACCGGCGGCCTCACGGCTGACTTCGGCCTCTGACTGCTTTGTTGCTTCGCTTTCGCTCACCAGCTGGCCTCTTCCTGGCATTCTCAGCCATTTCCAGAGTTGGTTTCTCGGCCCACGCAGACCGACCGAGGGGGATTGTAGAGTGGTCGCAGGAAAAAGGGGCGCCTCGCTCGCTACCAGCGGCGATGCCGTTTGCCGCTTTTGATGCCCTTGGCAACCCCCTTGGGCTTGCCGGGCTTCTTCGCTGCCGGACGTCGTTGACGGCTTTCGATATGGAACTCCGCTGACCGTCGTTCGAGGTCCACCTTCGCGACCACCACCCGCACCCGGTCGCCAAGCCGAAAGCTATTCCCAGCCCGATGACCAGCGAGCATGTGCCGGCGACGGTCGTAGCGGTAGCGGTCATCAGGCAACGTGTCGCGCGGCACCAATCCCTCGGCAGGAAGATCGACACCCTGCACAAAGAGCCCAAACGCCTCGACCCCCGTGACGACCGCGTCCATCGCTTCCCCCACACGGCTGCGGAGGAACAGCAGCAGTTTGAGTTTGACGAGTTCCCGCTCCGCCGCCTCCGCTCGCCGCTCAAGCTGCGAGCACGCCAGCCCCAGATCGATGAGGCCGTCCGCCGGGAGTCGACGACCGGTCCCCAGGGCATCCAACCGCCGATGAACGGTGAGATCCGGGTAGCGACGAATCGGCGATGTGAAGTGGCAATAACAGTCGCTCGCCAGAGCAAAGTGCCCCTCCGGCTGCGGCCCGTAAACCGCCCTCGCCAAACTTCGTAAGACGGCGTAGTGCACCGCGTGGACCTCGGGCCGGTCGCGGCTCATCTCCAGCAGCCGCTGCAGTTCGAACCGGCTTTCAAGCGAGTCGACCTCAAATCCCAACTCGGACACGAACTCGGTCAACTCACGAAGCTTTCTGGGGTCTGGCTGCGGATGGATCCGCCTCAGAAATGGAATTCCCGCCTCGCTCAACAGCCACGCCACCGCCTCGTTGGCCGAAAGCATGAACTCTTCGATGATCTTGTGGCTCTCAGTGTTGATCTCCACGTGGGCACCACTCACATGCCCATCGCGGTCGAGGTCGATCTTCACTTCCGGCATCGCCAGCTCCAGCGCGCCTCGTGCCGCGCGGCGAGCCCGCAGCACCCTCGAGAGATCGCGCATCCGGCCGAGCAGGTCCCGCACGTCGCTCGTCATCTCCACCTGGCTCGTGGCGGGGTCGTCGAGAAACACATCGACTTCTTCGTAGGCGAAACGACGTCGGCTGCGAATGGCCGTCCGCTTCACTTCGGCAGCCACAAAGACTCCGTCGGGAGAAAACTCCATCCAGCAAGAACGGGCATAGCGGACCCGCCCAGGCTGCAGGCTTGCCAGGTTGTTGGAGATGATCTCCGGCAGCATCGGAATCACGCGATCGGGCAGGTACACGCTCGTTCCGCGTGCCGTCGCTTCCTGATCGAGCGGCGAACCTTCAACCACGAAGTGGGCCACATCGGCGATGTGAACCCCCAGAAGCCAGTGGCCGCGTTCGATCCGCTCCAGGGAAATCGCGTCATCGAAATCGCGTGCGTCCACGGGGTCGATCGTGATCACCACGGCATCCGTGCAGTCCAGCCGATCAGGCCCGACCGATTCATCGAAGCGAGCAGCCTGCTGGCGTGCATCCTCCAGCACCTCTTCACAAAACGGGCCGGGCAGGGCGAACTCATGGATGATCGACATCGTGTCGACCCCCGGTTCGCCGGTCTTGCCGAGCACCTCACTGATCACGCCCTCGCCATCCCGAAAAACAGTCGGGAAGCGGACGATCTCCACCACAACCTTGTCGTCTTGCCGAGCCCCCTTCGCCCCAGGATCCCCTACGGCCACCTTTCGTGAGAGGCCGTCAGCGTCAACAGTCACCCAACCGCCCCCGTGCGACTCCTCGTAGGTCCCGACAAACCGCGTGGTGTGCCGAGCGACCACTTTGAGAATCTCGCCAGCTGGCCCCGGCCGACGAACGTCGCGGGTCGCCGAGCCCCGCACGGTCACGGTGTCGCCGTTGGCTGCGTCCCCGGCAGCGGCAGCCGGCACGTAAACATCGCTATCGCGGCGTCCGAGGGGCGCCCCGTCTGGCCGCACAAACCCATGGCCTCCCGTCTTCCGGAAAAAGCCCCCCGTGCTCAGCGGCCCTTTCGGGGCC
>JBMTLP010000147.1:0-7354 GCA_049433245.1 Pirellulales bacterium | reverse complement strand
GCCCCACCCTCAGCGGAGGGGTCCCACTGTGAAAAAAGACGGCGATCAGGCCTCACAATCGGCGCAGTCGGCTTCTCCAGTAGAACAAGGGCCTCAACGAGGCGGCCGAAGCGATTCTCCACCCGTCGTTCGCTTGTGAAGTCGTTACCCAACACCCGATGAACTCCATACAGAGTTCGTTATGGCATGGAGGCTCGAGCATGGTATCGCGTTGGTTTTCCACTCAGGTTGGCCGCGTCAGGCTCTGTTTGCTGTCTTGGGTCGCCTTTGCCTGCTGCTTGCCGTTGGCTGACACGTGCTTCGCGAAGGAGAGTCACTGGCACAACTCGCTTGAGTCGGCGGTGGTCGCGGCCCAACAAGAAGGCAAGCCCATCCTCACCATCTTTACTGGGAGTGATTGGTGCCAGCACTGCAAAACGCTCGAAGCCAACGTCCTCGACACCAACCAGTTTCTCGACTGGGCCGAAGACCATGTGGTCCTGCTTGAAATCGACATGCCGCAGAAGGGTATCACGCGAGAAGTGCGGGCCGCGCGGTCACGCATCTGCCAGGCGTATGAGATTCGCTCTTTCCCGAGTGTGGTGTTGATTGATCTCGATGGCACGAAGCTGTTTAGCCAAGCAGGCTATGCAGGCCAATCTGCTCCGCGGTGGATCGACTCGGTGGCCAAGCACCTGCCAACGAACACGACCACGGTCGCCCAATCGCCCGGCGAGCCCGAGGCTCCGGCCAGACGCTAGGCCAGTTCACCCCGCCATCGACCGTGGCGGCTTGGAAACGAGGCGTCACGCGTCGTGACTGCCAGTGCGGAAACGGGATGCCTCCACGTTGAGCTCGCGGATCGCCCGCCGCAGCGCGTCCAAGGATCCGGCAAACACGGCCATTGACGCGGAGGTAGCACCTGCACCCTCGGTGAGTCCTTCAATGGTATCGCGGATCTGTCGTGCTCCGAGCGACTGCGCCTGCATCCCCTCGTGAACATGCTCAAGAGCCTGAGTCACGGTCTGCACTGGCTCGATCACGCGGCCCAGTTGCTCGCTGACATCGGCCACCTCGCCAATCCGCTGCCCAACCTCACCGCGAAAGCGGTCCATCTCCATCGTGCCGCTCGACACCGCGGTCTGCATGTCTCGGACCATCCGCTCAATGTCTTTTGTGGCGAGGGCCGTTTGATCAGCGAGCCGCCGGATTTCCTGCGCCACGATTCTGAAGCCGCGGCCGCTCTCACCAGCCTTTTCCGCCTCAATCGTCGCATTTACTGAAAGCAGGTTGGTCTGGTCCGCGACCTTGGCGATGGTGGTCACGACAGAGGTGATCCCGGCAGCCCGCTGACTGATCGTGGAGAGTTTTCTCGTAAACGCATTCATCGCGTCATCCAGTTTCTGCATCGAGTCGGTCATCGATGCCAAACCGTCGCGGCCTGCGTCGGCCACCACCGCAGCCTCACGAGCAACTTGAGTGACCCGGCTTGTGCTCTCTAGCAACTGCTCGCTGGTCGCAGAAATCTGGCTGACGGCGGCCGACACCTCCGACGCACTTTCACTAAAACTCCGCACGCTTCGGTCTTGTCGCGTGAGCGCTTCTGCCGCATCGGCCTCTACGCTTGAAAGTCGTTCACCAGCAGATTGGATGCGGCCAATCAAGCCACCCAAACCTCGGGTCATCGTGTCGAGAGCACCGAGCAGCCTGCCGATTTCGAGCGTGCTGGAGGGAGACACCGTTGCCGTCAGATCACCTGCCGCTATGGATTCGGCAACTTCGACGGCCAGTCGCACTGGACTCGTGATGGAGCGGGCCAACCAAAGTGAGGCGAGCACACCTGGAATACCGATCACGACAGCAGAAGCCACCGCCGCTGCCGCCTGCCACACCAGCACGTCGCGGCTTGCCTCGGTCGACACCGACACAAGCACCGCGCCCCCAGAGCGACCGTCAGACGTGCGGACAGGTGCGGCAACTCGATAACTCAGCGCGGTAAACCGTCCCGCAGGGCGACCGCTGTCAACAGCGGCCTGAAGCAGCCCGGCATCCTCAGGAGCCAACGGAGCTCCGCTCGCGTTCGACAGTCCTCCACCATCAGCGCGACGGCTGACCTTCGCCGCGAGTTGATCATTAAAAATCTGGACCTCTTCGATCTGCCCCCCAGCAAGTTCGGAGACGAGTCGCGTAAGTCCAAGATTCTCTTCAAGCCTCTCCAAGAAGAAGGCTTCAATCCCCACTTGAACAATTCGAGGTTTGTCGATGCCCCCCACACCGACATACTTGAACACGCGGTCATCAACCTCACGCTTCCTCGCCTCCTGCACGACGGCGGCCGCCTCCCCGTCGATCAGACGGTAAAAGACATGTGCTTGAGGCTGCGTTTGAGGATCGTTCGTGAAGCGGAAGTCGCCGATGTCGGCGGTGGTCAGATAGGCCAGCCCCTCCTCATCGGTGGCGAGAATCTCCAGCCCAAAGCGGCTCGCCGTTTCGGCGAGCGCCTGCTGAATCCGATCAGCAGACATGCCGGCCTCCTCACCCACCGCCACGAGATGCGCTGCGAGCGTCGCCTCCACCTTCATCTGCTCAGCGATTTCCTCCTCAACAAGGCTCGGCACATCTTCAGCAAATGCTGTGGCCCGCGCCAGGAGGTCTGCGATCTCATCCCCCCCCACGCGAGCCTGCTCGAGAACAGCCTGCCGGCCAGCAATGGTCTGCAGCAAGGTGGTAACCACCACCGCAGCGAGCACGAGGAGGGTTGTCGTGAGAGCGATCTTCGAGCGGAGCGACATGCGTTGGGCATCTCCGGCGGGGACAGGCTCGGCAACAACCGAACTGGTGAAAACCTAGCCCGCAACAGGCCGTACCGCCACTCTATCACCAACGATTACCGCTGGTGCATGGTTGCCAGCCGCACGAGCCGTGCCGGGGCGATCCCCTCGGTCGACGACTCCACCTGCACGGCCGCAGGCGGCTCCAGGGATCCGCTCGCCACGGCGGGACGCCTCACGGCGCCGGCGACCAAGCAGCCAAAAATCGGGAGAAACACCCACAGCGGCGCCACGCACCAAGGCAGCCAGACCGTCGGACCATCAGACGACCACCCCGGAGCATGCGAGTCGACCAAGACGCGAGATCGGCTTCGTAACGCATTCGTCGCATCGCGCGTGGTGGCTGGTTCCATGGCTCTCCTCGGTAACGGGTATGGCACGGAAGTACCGCGGGCCACGCTCAAAGATCAAGCCCACTTGCCCCCTCGCCGCCGTAGGCCGGCGGAAACCTGGTGATTTGGAAAGACTGGCCGAGGCGGGGCTCGAACCCGCACACCCCTTACGGGATACGGGATTTTAAGTCCCGTGCGTCTGCCTATTTCGCCACTCGGCCGGAGGGGCACTGCCTGCGAGAGTTGTACGGTCGGCGGTTGGCCAATCGCAATCCCGCACCGGAACAACCTCGACTCGCTGCGGTTGTTCGTGACTGCTACAACCGGGCATCCCCGAGACGAGTGCGTGTGGCTGTCTCCAACACAGTTTTTGCCACGGCATGGGCTACGTGCCCACCACACCTGCAAGCCCCTAGGATGAGCCGCGTGCAGTCATCGACATCCCAGACGGTGCCATTCCCCGGCGTGGGTGGCTTTCTCGGTTCGCGGGCCTCACTGGGAACCGACTTGGTGTTCGTGGCGCTTTTTGCTGTGCTGCCCCTGCTCGCCTGGGGAGTGCAGTTGGCCAGACGGAAGAATTATCGCTGGCACAAAACAGCTCAGCTCACGATCGCTGCGGCGTTGCTGCTGGCAATCCTGATTTTCGAGATCGACATGCGGCTGGTCAGTGGCTGGAAGCCGCGCGCCATCGACAGCCCGTGGTGGCCGAGCGGCGTGTGGACCGCGCTGAGCATTCACCTGTTCTTTTCGATTTCAACCGTCGTGCTCTGGATCTGGGTGATTTGGGAAGCACTGCGGCGCTTTCCATCGCCCCCGGCCCCCGCAGACCACAGCCGCCGCCACCGTTTGATGGGGCGACTGGCAGCAGCAGATCTCGTCCTCACCTCCGTGACGGGCTGGATCTTTTACTGGTTTGCCTTTGTCGCCAGCTAGCACTCACTCGCGGTTTAGGCAGGCTCGCTCGCGCGGGGCAGCCAACGACACAGCGCCAGTCCTCCGAAGTAGAGCACGCACAGCGGCAACGCCAAGAACAGCATGCTGTAGGGATCGGCCGGCGTGAGGATCGCTGCCACGATGAAGATGGCCACCACCGCCGTCCTCCACTGCGCGGCATACGCTTCGGCCTCGACAATGCCGATCCGTTCCAGGAACAGCATCACCAGTGGCAGCTGAAAACCAACACCAAAGCCGATCGGCAGGAGGAGCACGAAACTCAACCACTCGGTGATGCGTGGATCGGGATCGAGACCGAGCCACTGGTTGAAGGCCAAGAGATACTCCAGCACGAAGTCAAACACGAAGAAGAAGGCGAGGGCGACGCCGGCCAGGAAAAGCCCGGTACTCACGGGCAGAAACACGTGCACGTACCGCTTCTCATGCGGATAGAGCCCAGCCGCCACGAAACTCCACAGCTGATAGAAAATCCATGGGCTCGCCAGCACCACGCCCACCACAAGCGCCGCTTTCACATAGATACTAAATGCTTCTTGGGCACTCAGCGTGGTGATGTTCACCCGCGCGTCGCGGGAGAGCGGCTGCCAGAGCACGACAGGCACGAGTTCACCCAACGGAAACTTCCCATCCTCACTCGCCACGTCGGCGGCAGCGCGGCCGAGTCGATCGACATGGATTTCTCTCACTTCAAACGACAGCCCATGCTGCGTCACGGCATCGGTCATCTCTTCGACGGAGTAGGGGATCCCGGCCGAATCAGGTGTCCGCGGCTGCCACTCCTCGACCACCTTCGTCGACTGGTTGATGTAATAGTCACCGAGCGCTCGCCGCAGCGGCTGCTCGATCAGGTGCACCACATCTCGCCCCACCAGAAAACCGATCACCACGCCCACCAACAGGCCCATCGACGCCCGGATCAGGCAAGTCCGCAACTCTTCCAGGTGCTCACCGAACGTCATCGTTGAGCTTTGAAACAGGTCTTCGTCGTGCGTGCGCGGCATGGGTCGTCCAGAAGCAGTTGGTGAGCAGCCGTTGGGCAGCCGCCCCCACGATTTATACCCGAGGCGATGCTCGACGCAGAAACCGCTCGAGCTGCCCGTGGAAAAAGCCTTCCGTGGCCTTTTTCCACCCCGTGGCAACCCCCATGGGTTTGGGGTTTGCTAAGCGCCGTACTTCCCAAACCGCAAGGCGTGGGCCATCGCCAACAGCATCAGGTGCTTGGCGGGAAACATGCCCAAGCCACCACGGAGACAGTCGCGTTCGCCAAACCGCTCGCACTCGTCGCTGCGGACCGTGGCGGCGGAAAGGAGTGTGGGCACGGGATGCCACGAGTGACTTCCCAACTTGGACGGCGTGGAGTGGTCACCGGTCACGATCAGCACGTCGGGGCCAAGTGCGGAGATCCTGGGGATCGCTGCGTCGAGTTCCTCGATTCGTGCCACCTTGGCGGCGAAGTTCCCATCTTCGCCAGTGGAGTCGGTGTACTTGAAGTGCAGGAAGAAGAAGTCGTAGTCATCCCAACATCCAGCGAGCTCGTCGATCTGCTCGTCGAGGGTTTTGGCATCGCCAACGAGCGTCATCCCTACAAGGCGAGCGAGCCCCTTGTACATCGGGTAGACGGCAATCGCCGCCGCCCGCAGGCCGTAGAGGTCGGCATAACTCGGCAGGGCCGGCCGAGCAGCGAAGCCACGCAGGGTAAGGCCGTTGGCCTTCGGTTCATCCTTGAGAATCTCCTGCGCCTGACGAACAAACTCAGCCGCCACCTCGGCAGTACGAGCCGCCGCCGGATCGAGCGGCTGCGGGGCCAGCGGAGCGACGCCGACGGCCTGCGGATCGGTGTCAGCGACGCGACCGTCGAGGCCCTCACCACGGAAGACCACAACGAAGCGATGCTCTTTGACCGGCCGGACGAAAGTCTCGACGCCAGGGATGGAGACTTTCTGTAACTTCTCGACCACCTGGAAACTTTCTTCCGACGGAATGCGGCCGGCGCGGCGGTCGGTGATCAAACCGTCCTTGCCGAGCGAGCAGAAGTTGCCACGGGCAGCGACGTCGTTGGGGCCGAGTTCAAAGCCGATGCCAGTCGCTTCGAGCGCGCCGCGGCCAATCTTAAACTCCAGCGGGTCGTAGCCAAAAAGCCCGAGATGCCCAGGGCCTGAGCCCGGGGTGATGCCGGGAAGCACGGGCACGCTCGAACCGAGCACACCCGCCTTGGCAAGGGCGTCGAGGTTCGGGGTCTTGGCCGTTTCCAGTTCGGTGAGTCCGCCTAGCTGCTCAGGCAGGCCGCCGAGGCCGTCGGCGACGAGCATCACGATCTTGGAGTTGTTCTTCTCGGCAAGTTCCCGCACCAGATCGTGTTCGCTCAACGCTCAACTCCTCAAAATGGCAGACCCGCAGGCCCACGGACACGGTATCGTCAATCACTGGCCGGAGTGTTGCCCTGACGACCCTCCGTCGTCAATCGCCCCACGCGGAATCTTGTCGCAATACAAACTCGGCCGCGTAGCTCGCGCGGGATCCAAGGCACCGTCTCTTGAATATCACCCTATGAGCGTTCTCCGTCCAAAGCCACCGGAAGATCCGATCTCGCTCACCCTTGGCCCTCTCGATCGGCAGGTTGAGGCAGCGCTCGCGGAGGTCGCCTGCATGCCCCGGGAGACGATCGTGTCGCACCTGCAGCCAGCCCAGCTGCTTGGTGACTACATGCAGAACAGGCCATCGAGCCGCCTCTACGAAGCACTCAGCCTGGCCAAAGATCTGGCGGAGTCGGTGGATGCGGTGGCAGTCGTGTGCAAAAGCCCCCTGGGGTATGCCGTGCAGAGCCTGTTTGAGGCCTGCTGTCACCCGTTTCACAACCACCTCTCCCGTGGCGAGCGGGGGGGGAAACCACGACTGTTTTTTGACGTGGGTGAAGACGAACCTGATCACACTGCCGGCTTGCTCGACCTGATCGCAGCCGCCCGAGGCGATGACCTGCTGGACCGGTGGGGGCTCATTCAGCTCGTCGCCACGCTCCCCACCAGCCCGACCACCCAGCCGGACACGTTCTCCGCTGGTGTCGGCGAGGGGCGTCTCACGCTGCCGCCGCCCTTCAGAGCCGGCGCTCGCTCGCTGCGGCTGGAGGTTGGTGCCGATCAACTGGCGGATGTCTTTACGCCCCCCGTGCTGATCACTGCATCTGTGGCGGGGATCGATGTGGTGCGGTTTCTCGGGGGAGGAGCCGCCATGCTCCGCCGCTTCCTGGAGTCACCGCCAGCA
>JBMTLP010000146.1:0-7408 GCA_049433245.1 Pirellulales bacterium | reverse complement strand
GAGGTCCGCCCAGAGGAGGCCTGAGGCCAAGCCTACGCCCCAGCCGCCCCAACCGCCGTACCATCCGCCTGGCCACCAGGCGTTGAAGTTGTTGGCGTACCAGCCACGGTCGCCATACCAGTTGCCGTTGTAGAAGTTGTTGCGGATCTGTGACCCGCGAGCGTCGAGGCTTTGGATCGACTGTGCCTTGAGGTGCGTCGACGCGCCTCCCCGCCCGAGCGACCGCAAGTGATTCGTGGAGAGGCCGGAGTGTGCGAGCGGATCACCCGCAAAATGCCCCCCTCCCCCTTTCACGCTGCCGCCAGTTTTGCCGAGGCCCCCTGCTCCCCCGCCTGCCGGCCGGGTTGCAGCTCCTGTTGGGCGACTTGCGCCGCCACGACTCGGCATGGACGAGGGGCGGGCCCCACCCATGCTACCGCCCCGAGGCATGCTGCCACCCCCGTGGAACCCGCCACCGCCGCCGCCATGGAAGCCACCTCCGCCGCCATGACTCCAGCAGGGAGACGACGCCATCGCCACGAGGATGGCGCACGCAGGCACAAGAATCTTCCGCGTGCGGTCAACGAACGGTCGCGGTGCGCGCGAAATCATGGAGTGGTCCTCTTGAGGATGATGACATCGGTGTCGGGGAGCGGCTCGCCGTCGAGCGTGCGTTCGATGGATTGCAGAGCTAGGCGATCTTGATCGAGCGGGGTGATGACCTGCACCCACCCACTCTCACTCGCACCGCTACCCGGTGCGGGTATACCTTCCACCACACGGTTGAAGGATGTACCGTCGGAAATGAGCAGTCCTTCCGCGCGGGCGCCCGTGGAATCGAAGGTCCAACTTCTCAGGCTGCCGCTGCCTGCGTCGGCATGGATCACGTCGATCGCAGTCAAGAGCGGCTCGTCTGCCGGGCCAATCGTAATTCGGGAGACGACGGCCTTGTCGTCGAGGTCTTTCTTCACATCAATGCGAATGGCATCACCAGAGGCGGTGACGCCCTCCCAGCGGCCTTCCATCCAGTCGACATTGGTCAGTGACGCCTGCGGTTCGCTCATCACGACCGATTCCGCGAGGATCCACTGGCCATCAACGAGCACGCGGAGACTGCTGAACTCAGCGCTGACCTCAGGACCATCCTTCATGGCTGCCAAACGCAAGCTACCGCTCACATTCGCCAGATTGGGGGTGATGAAGCGGATCTCGGTGACGTCGATCGCCATGTGCATCTTTGGAAACTGGGCCCGACTGGCAGCTATGGCCGCCATGATCTCGTCACGGCCGACCAACTCGACACCATCCTCGACGAGCGCGGCTTGCTCAGCCCACTGGGCTGCCAAGGCTGTCATGTCGGCCCTGTTGAAGGCCTCTGCATACTCCGTGGCAGCAGCCTGAAGGGCGGCTTCTGCGTCGGCGTCAGCAGCCGCCACGTCGGAGTGAGAGCCCCAGGCCATCGCCGCAGCTAGGGACATCAGCAGCGCAACTCGGCAGAGCTTCGCGACAAGCTGACCGACGGGCGTCGAGCGACCGCGGTGTTGGAAGGGAAAAGAGCAACATTGATCGAGGCCACGAGACGACATCACACCTACCCCCACCGGGGCAACTCCGTAGCAACAGCCGTCGCAGAGCTCGCAGACCGACGCCTGGCCTCGCGAACGACGCGTTTATTGTTTCATCCGTGGGCAGTATTCGCCAGTCGCCGGCACGAAAAACAAACAATTGCACGAAAACCCGGGCAGCGCTGGTCGCAACAGGCAGTGTTGCTTCAGCATAGCCGCAGGAGCGATTCAGGAACTTCGTTCGGTCGCCTTCATGCTTGGCGTATTCGACCGTGTCGTCGAGTCGCAACCGATCGCTTCGTTTGTCTCTTCGAACCGGTCGGTGTCGCGGAGGGCGGCAGGCATGGTGGTATCCCTTCAGCGACGCTCTGCCAGCGGTTCCAGCGACAGCCGGTGGAAACGGTAACGGCAGTCGTAACTCCCAAGGAAGAGTGACGTGGCGTCAGGAGTTTGCCAGTAGTCAGACAGAGAGAGCTGCTCAGGCGTGCCCTGCCAGTCGACCACGGTCTGCCCATCAACAGCCATCTGCACACGGCCACTGCCGACCGTGACGATCACCTGCGAAAGCTGGTTTTGCCGAAACACGTCGCCGCGATGGGTGGTCTCATTGCCGACGTTGCGTCCGTCGATGTTCTCGATTGCGGTAAGCTGCTGGCCCGCCACGCTGTAGCCAAACAGCGACACACATCGGTTCGTGCCCAGGCGTTGGCCGAGGATCAGTCCGTTGGGAGGATCGAGCGGTTCGACAATGGCGATCAGACGGTAGGCCTGTGGCGGCTGCGCGGGAAGCTGGAGCCGCGCCCCATACATTTTGGGGCTCGTGAGCGTACCGTCTTCCAGGGTCCAGTCGCCCTGCTGCCAGCAGTCGGCAAGGTCGAGGCCCGCCAACAGATCTGTGGCCTGGCCGACGCGCTCTGCGATTGCCAGTGGCGTGGGGGGACCGGCGATGTCGAGGGAGGCGCGAGGGGGCAGCAGCGGCTGCGTGGGGTCGGTGCGAACCTGAAAATAGCCCCAGAGTTCGGCGGAGGAGCCGTCGGCTGTTTCGACATCGATCCGATAACTCACCGGCGTCTCTCGATCAAAGGGCGGGAGTGTGGCCTGCTGTGGTGTCCTTCCTTCCCAGGTTTGCGGAACGTCAACCCAGGGACTGTGGAGCGACGTCTGATAGCGGACCCGCACGGAGGTCACCTCCACCTCGGATGGCCACCGCAACTGCAGTGCGACGGGTTGGCCCGGCGTTGGGATTTTCGGTTCTGGCACGGCTCGAAATCCGCGAAACAGTTGTTGCTGTGGTGTGGCGGGCCGGTCTTGAGGCTCCCAGCCAAGCCGGATCTTTTGCTCCTTGTCGAGCCAGGATTCGCTGATCCAGCCTTGGTACTGTCCCAGGCTCATCACCGACCCGTTGCCCGGTTCTGGGTGAGGGAGGCCGACGGTATGGCCGCAGCCCTCGTGATAGATCACGCAGTCGCTACCGCGATACGGCACCCGCCAGCCATCCGCGCTGACCAGCCCCCAGCCGACGCCACGATCAGCCAGGTAGGTGGCTCGTGCGCCTCCAGAGGTGGCGCCTGGAAAGTGTTCGCCTCGATTGAAGTTGCCTTCAAAGACGAAACCCGTGTCAGTCGGTTTGACGCGATAGAAGTCGTCGAGCGGCCGCCAGTTGATCTCGCTGAGCACAAGCAACACGGGAAAGCCATCGCGTTGGCCGTTGGCAAACGCCAGCCTCTCCGCCGTCTCGCGTAACGTGGTAAAGAAAATCGCATCGCCATCCCCCTGCCGCAGCTGCGCCGTGGTTCGCTTGGAGACGAGTGGCTCGGCGATCACTTGCGTGGTGAGCGTCGAGAGCCCTTGAAACTCCACCTCATGAAACTGCTCAATCCTCCGGCAGTAGTAGTCGACCCGGTCGCGCCAGTCTGGGAGCGGATCACGATCCGACGGCACGAAGTAGACGACGGTGACATCGATGCGATCGGTTTCATGCCGGCCGTCCCAGGTGGTCGTGGCCGAGGCGGGCGACACCGTCCCTGGTGGCAAGCCGAGTGACAGCCCCAGTGCAAGGAGCAGCGAGAGACGCGGGGTGAGACGCAGCGTGAGCGGCCAGCCCCGCCCTTGATGCAGGCACGTGGCTCCGAGTGGTGGACAGTTCATCGCATCGCTCCTCAGGTCCTAGCTCCCTACAGCCGCAGCAGCGGCATGAACACAAACCGGTCGCGGAGCTTCTCCGACGCTGGCTGCAATGCCACGAGGTCCCCGCATGTTTGCGTTTTCAGCCTCATCGTGCCTGCGCCGCTGCTGCTGGTAAACACGCAGGGTGGATCACCGGTGCTTACACATCCGTCGGCCAGGCGACGGCCGCTTTGTCGAGCATGGCCGAGCGGCCTCTCCTGAATGCCTCCGGGCGGCTATGCTGGGCCCCTCCCGACCCGTTTCCTTTGCCAGATTTTTGCGATGCACGAGCTGCCGAAACACTTCGACCACACGTCCGCCCAGACCCGCTGCCGAGAACTCTGGGATGCGGGCAAGTACTGGCACGCCGAGCCCGAGGCGGTTGGGCAGCCGGCGACGCGTCCGGTGTTTTCGATGGTGATTCCGCCGCCGAACGTGACCGGCTCCCTGCACCTCGGCCACGCCCTCAACAACACGCTGCAGGACATCCTCGTCCGCGCCCGCCGCATGCAGGGCTACCTCACCCTCTGGATGCCCGGTACCGACCACGCCGGGATTGCCACGCAGGCAGTGGTGGAGCGACGGTTGCTCGAAGAAGAGCAACTCTCTCGACACGATCTGGGGCGTGAGAAGCTCGTCGCACGGATCTGGCAGTGGAAGGAGCAGTACGAAGCCCGCATCCTTGGTCAGTTACGGGAACTCGGCGCCAGCTGTGACTGGGATCGCACTCGCTTCACGCTTGACGACAGGTGTGCCAAGGCGGTCCGTGAGGCGTTTTTCCGGCTCTTCGAAAAGCGGCTCGTTCGCCGCGGCAAGCGGCTCGTCAACTGGGACACCTTCTTGCAGACGGCCGTTAGCGATGACGAAGTTTTTCACGAAGAGGTCAAAGGGCATTTCTGGCACCTGCGATACGAAGTGATCGATCCCGAAGCGGGCGAGCCCAGTTACGTCACGGTGGCGACGACGCGACCGGAAACGTTGCTTGGCGACACTGCCGTGGCGGTTCACCCCGACCCGGCCGGAGCCTTTGCAGCCGTGGATGCGAGCCTCCGCGAGAAGTTTGCCGCCGCGGCAGTGAAAGAGAAGGCCGAGATCGAGGCAGAACTGGAGGCCCTCGCCGACCGCCGCGGCACCGCACTCGCGGGCCTCGTCCAACTCGCCACGATGGCGAAGGCTGGACGGAAGGTGCGGCTGCCTCTGCTCGGGCGCGAGATCCCGCTCGTGGCGGACGAGTGGGCCAAGCCTGAGATGGGGAGTGGCTGCGTCAAGATTACGCCCGCCCACGATCCGAACGACTACGAGGTTGGGCTGCGGCAGGGCTTGCCGATGATCAACATCCTCAACCCCGACGGCACCCTCAACGCCGAGGCGGGCCCCTACGCCGGGCTCACGATCAGGAAGGCGCGGGAGAAGGTCGTGGCTGACCTTGAGGCGGCCGGCCAGCTCGAGGCCGTGGAGGACCGCGTGATCGACCTCGCGCATTCCGATCGCTCGAAGACGCCGATCGAGCCGTACCTCGCCGATCAGTGGTTTATCCGCATGGCCGAGATTGCCGAACCGGCTCTCGATGCTGTGAAGAACGGTGAGGTGAAGATTCATCCCGTGCGCTACGCCAAGAGCTACCTCGACTGGCTCGGAGAAAAGCGGGACTGGCCTGTCGGGCGACAGCTATGGTGGGGACACCGCATCCCGATCTGGCACATCGCCGATGTGACCGCGTCAGATCTGGAAGTGGCATTTGCCGATCGATCCGACGTGGCTTGGTCAGAAGCGGACGGTGAGCCTCATGACGGATCTGCCCGGCGTTGGTTTGTCTGCTGCCGCGAGGAGTCACTTGGGCTCGATGCGATCGCCGGTCAATCGCTCACTCGCGATCCTGACGTGCTCGATACCTGGTTCTCGTCGGCTCTCTGGCCTCATTCGACACTCGGTTGGCCGGAGTCGACGCCGGAGCTCGCCCGCTTCTATCCCACCACGACGCTCGTCACGAGCCGCGACATCATCACGCTCTGGGTAGCGAGGATGGTGATCATGGGCGTGTTTGACACTGGCCGCGTGCCCTTTGCCGATGTTGCGATTCACCCCAAGATTCTCGATCGCTACGGCGAGACGATGAGCAAGAGCAAGGGCAACGGCGTGGATCCGCTCGACGTAATCGAGTCGCTTGGAGCGGATGCCCTTCGCTTCGGGATGGCCAGCATGGCCACTGAAACGCAAGACGTGCGGATGCCTGTGGAGTTTGCCTGCCCCTCATGCAATCACCGCATCGAGCAGACGACTGCCAATCGCACGAAGCCCAGGATCGAGTGCACCAAGTGTGGGAATCCGTTCCGCACGCAGTGGGCGAGCAGCGATGCCGACCTGGCCCTGCCCCGCGGACCTGCCGTGAGCGAACGCTTCGACGCCGGACGCAACTTCTCCAACAAACTCTGGAATGCCACCAGGTTTGTGTTGATGAACCTTGAGGGCTTCGAGGGAGGAGGCATCGACGCTGCCTCACCAACGGAGGACTTGCCGCTGGAAGAAGCGTGGCTGCGGAGTCGTCTGGCCTCCGTGACTGCCGACGTCACGGCAGCCATCGATGCCTTCCGCTTCGCAGATGCCGCCCGCACCCTCTATGCGTTTGCCTGGGATGAGTACTGCAGCGCCTACTTAGAACTGTGCAAGGCGAGGCTCGCCGATCCGGTGACCCGCGCACCAGCCCAGGCGATGCTGATTACGGGGCTCGATACGATCCTGAGACTGCTCCACCCGATCATGCCTTTCGTGACGGAAGAACTCTGGCAGCACCTCCGCGAGGCCGCGGGCTCACGACGGATGCCATGGGACGCGACAGCGGAGGATCCGGCTGCGGTTCCCGCCGAATCAGTGATGATCGCCCGCTGGCCTGCGCCGCCAGCGGCCTGGATTGATGCGGAGAGTGAGGAGCGGTTCGGAACATTCCTGGCAATCGTGGCGGCGATTCGGGAAATACGTGCCCGCCAGAATGTGCCTCCGAAGACGGTGGTCACGGTGGTGATTAAGGCCGACCATGCAAAGCAGGCGCTTCTCGCGCCGATGCTCGGTGCGGTGGCGACGATGGCCGTCGCTGACGTGACCGACATCGGCCCAGACGTGGAAGCTCCGGCGATGGCAGCCAAGGTGGCTGCCGCTGGAGCTGAGGTTGCCGTCGATCTGGCAGAACTCGTGGACGTGAAGGCAGAACTCGTGCGTGTCACAAAGGATCACGAGAAACTTGCTGGGTTGATCGAGGGCAAGCGCAAGAAGCTCTCGAATGAAAACTTTGTCGCCCGTGCGCCGGCTGACGTGGTGGAGAAAGAGCGGGAGCAACTCACCGAGATGGAAGAGCGTCTGGCGGCGCTTGCGTCAATGGCCGACGATCTGCGCAGCCGGTCGTGAGGAAGCTGCTTTTTTCAGCCAAGTTTTGCTCGCCGGACCGGCCTCCATACTTTCCGGTAGAATGCGTGGGAGGGCTAGGCGGATCGAAACAGCCCGTGTGTCCTTGCACGCCGCACGCCGGAGCGAATCGTATGTCGGTGCAGATGGAGTTGTCGCGAATCATCATCAGTGAGATCAACGACCAACAGGTGGTGTATCTCAAGGAGGTGGAAGGCGACCGCACTTTTCCGATCCTGATCGGGCTCTTTGAAGCCACGAGCATCGATCGCCGCGTGAAGCATCACCAATCCCCCCGGCCG
>JBMTLP010000145.1:0-7422 GCA_049433245.1 Pirellulales bacterium | reverse complement strand
CCACTTCGGCCGCTTGCTCTGAACGTTCACACAGTTCCCCTTGTCTTCACCGGCAGATCACCGACACCGCCAATACTCCATCGCTGCCAAGCAGCCACTGACCACGATGATCACAAGCCCCACGTTGATATCGAGGCGTTCGACGCTCGCAATCAAACCACCGGCGATGAGACCGGCAACCGCGGAGAAGAGTCTCGCATGCGAGTTGGACATAGCAGCACGCCTCCTTTCCCTCGGGTAGAGTGATTTCTCACCTCTAACCTTAAGGGATTCGTGATGCGTTGCCACCCGCGCTGGATCTGCCTCCTCACACTGACAGCTTCCTGGCTGACAGCCCAGGTGCATGCCGAAACCAGTCGAGAAGACCTCGGCCCAGGCGTCGTCGCGGAGGTCTACAAGCACGCCTCTGGCGATGACTTGTGGATCTACCGTTTTGATCCTGAGCCAGACGCTCCCACTCACGACCGCAAGCCCGCTGTGGTGTTTTTCTTTGGCGGCGGCTGGAATGGTGGCACCGTCAAGCAGTTCCAGCAACACGCCCACTACCTCGCTGGTCGCGGGATGGTGGCCTTCCTTGCCGACTACCGGGTCAAGTCGCGGCAAAACACCGATCCCGACGCCTGTGTGGCGGATGGAAAGTCGGCCGTCCGCTGGATTCGCAGTCGGGCAGATGCGCTCGGCATCGACCCCCAACGCATTGCGGCGGGAGGTGGCTCAGCAGGTGGTCACGTGGCCGCCACGACCGGCATCTGCGACGGGCTCGACGACCCTGCCGATCCCCACAGCGACATCTCGAGCAAAGCCGATGCTCTGCTGCTCTTCAACCCGGTGTATGACAACGGCCCCGAAGGCTATGGACACGACCGAGTGAAAGCCTGGTTTCCGGCGATCTCACCCGCTCACAACATTTCCGCCGACGATCCACCGACGATCGTGTTCCTCGGCACGCGCGATAACCTGATCCCGGTTGCCACCGCGGAGGCGTTTGACGCATCGCTGAAGGCAGCCGGCGTGCGATCCGAACTGCGGCTCTACCCGGACCAGCCTCATGGCTTCTTCAACGAGTCGAAGAGCCCCGACTCATTTCTCGACACGGTACGGCAGATGGACGCCTTCCTCGTCTCGCTCGGCTGGCTCAGCGGCAGCACGGACGAAGCCCTGCTTGGGAGCCTGCGAACTACGCGTCAGTGAGCGTGGGTGGAAAGGCTCTCGGGCAGATCGTCTCCGGCTTCCAAGAAGGCGAGGAGCGCAAGGATCTCTTCTCGCGAGAGCACATTGAGCAGACCAGCGGGCATCGGCGAGATCAGTGAAGGGATCTGCTCGTCAACCTGTTTTTTATTGACCAGCCGGATGTCATCGGGCGCCAGCAGGCTGGGACGAATCCGCCAGGCGTTGGGCGTTTCCCCAACGATCACGCCCGACTCTACGCGACCGTTCTCGAGCACAAACTGCACGGTCCGGTAGCGGTCATCGATCTTCAGGGAGGGATCGAGCAGCTGCGCCAGCAGATCACGGCCGCGGAGCTGCTTCACACTCTCAACCAGGTTGGGCCCCAGGTTGACACCATGCCCCGCTGCCACATGACACTGGGTGCACTGGGCCTTCACAAACGCATGCATCCCTTGGGTGAGCATGGCCTCATCAGCAACTGGTGAGTCGCCTGCCGAGGGCAGGTCTGTAAAGTCGTCGATCGTCCAGGCTTGCACGATCCGCGGCTGACAGGTCTCGAGCAACTGCGTGGCTTCCGCCTCATCACGAGCGACCACCATCTGGCCATTCATCACAATCCAGTGTCCAGGAAAAGTGCACACATACGGATAGATGCCTGGTTCGCTCGGAGCAGCAAACCGCAGCACGTGCACGAGCGACTTCCGCGTGGGGCCGATCATTGGCGTCGCTTCCAGGATGAGGTCTCGCTTGCTCTCAGGCAGAAAGTCGCTCGTGGCGTTCTGCGGATCACGGGCCATGTCGTTGGCCGCCATGCCCACCTCGGCCAAGGCTCCCGGCTGCGTGATCACCAGGTTGTGGTCAGTTGCGTCGGGATTCGTGAACACGAGTTTGACAGGCTGGCCGGGCTTCACCGTGAACTGCCGAGTGGTAAACAGCATCCGCTCCGGTTCACACGAGATCCGCACCTCAACCGTCTCGGGGCGACGATCAAAGGCCAGGTCCGACCCCTTCGCAGCAGGCTCAACAATCTCCAGCGACCGTTTCCCGCGGGCGAGGAGCGCGGGCACCGGGCTGGCCGGGTCATCCCGCCAGTGCCGCTCCAGTGACGCCGACTCAAGAGCACAGATCGCAGCGTAGGCGAGATGGCCACCCAGGGGCTGCCGGAAGATGCGAACCACGGCTTCAAGCGCCTCGGGTGTTCCGAGCCAACTCGCAGCGATCGCCGCCTCGAGCCGCACGATCCCGGAAGCATCGGTGGCAGCTCGTTGCAGCACTTCGTGGCGATCAGGAAGAAACGCATGCCAGTAGCGAAGTTGACGCACCGCCGTCGCTCTCGCATGGTGGTCGTCGCTCGCTGCCAACGACCTCAGCAAGGCTGGCCTCTCGGCCCCAATCGTTGAGAAGGCCGCCATCGCGTCTGCCATCTTCCGCAGGCGATTCGGGTCATCGTCAGCCAAGGTCAGCACCCAGCGATCGAGGGCAACGGCAGCGAGGGCTGCATCGCGGTCGGCGAGTTCCCGCGTGGCCAGGTACCGCACGCGAAACTCGCGGTGCCCCAAGAGGGCCGCCAGGGCCGCTTCACTAGCCCCTGCGATCTCGGGCATCGGGCTTGCCTCGCCCCCCTTGGCGGTGACCCGCCAGATCCGACCCGATCCGCGATCACGGCGTGAATCTCGCAGCGAATACTGCGCGTGTCCTTTGACCGGGTTGTACCAATCGACGACGAACAGATCCCCACGCGGGCCGAAGTGGAGGTCGACTGGAATGAAGCTGAGGTTCGTCGAGAAAATCAGGTCGCTGACGTACTGTTCGTTGTAGCCAAAGGCATTTTCGACCCACCGATGGATCTCAATCCTGTTGGTCGGCTTGTAGCGGGCTTTGATGAAACCACCTTGGAGATCGGCCGGGAAAGCGGGAGCATCCACGAAAGCCTGGCCGCACGTTCCCGAATACGCCTGCAGCCCCTGCGGCTTGGCATGCTGCTGCGGATAAGGTGGGTCGAGGCAGTGAAACGCCTCGGCAAAGATCGGGTGGCTGGCCACGTGGTTGCCCCACGGGTCGAAGGTCACTCCCCAGGGGTTCGTGCTGGGGTAGCTCCCGATCGCCGTGAGTCGATGGATGCGCGGCTCAAAGCGAAACCACCCGCTGTTCTGCTGCCGCACCGGGCCGTACGGCGTCTCTACCTGCGTGTGGTGAAAGATCGACTCGCGAAAGAGCAGCGCGCCATCGGGAGCCCAGATGAAGTCGTGCAGCGCGTGGTGAGAGTCTTCCGTGCCGAAGCCTGAAAGAAGCACCTCGTGTACGTCGGCCCGATCGTCGCCGTCGGTATCAGCCAAAAAGGTCAGATGCGGCTGCTCCGAGACGTAGACACCCCCATTGCCAAACTCGAACGACAGCGGCACATGCAGATCGTCGGCGAAGGTCTTGGACGTGTCTGCCCGGCCATCGCCATCGGTGTCTTCCAGAATCACCAGCCGGTCGTGTGGCTCCTGCCCTGGATACACATGCGGATACGCCTGTGACGTGCAGACCCACATCCGACCCCGTGTGTCCCACCGCACCTGAATCGGGTTGGCGATCTCGGGAAACTGCTCCTCGCTGGCAAAGAGCCCCACCTCAAAACGTGGGTCAACCTGAAACGCTTCACGCTCCAAATCTGCCGAGAGCCACTCGTTGGCTCCGCGGGTCTCATCCACCGCCGGCAGCGACGGCAGATTGGCATCGTCGACGGTGGCCGAGACCGGGCGGCCGGCAGCGAGATCCCAAATCCGCTGATCACGGTTGCCGCACATGATCTCGAAGTTCCGCATCGCGGGCAGGAAGTCGAGATAGCCGTAGGCCTCGTTACGGCCACCGGTGTAATAGAAGGTGTTGAGTGGCCGGTAGCGGCGGAAGAACTGTCGATCGAGATCCACAACTGCAGCCCGCAGTGGCTCGCTCACTGCAGGTGGCTCTGCCCCGAACAGACCGCGGAACAGCACGTTCCCCAACTGGCGATAGCCCTCGTCCGTGAGATGGCAGCCGTTGATCGTGAGGTCGCCCGGGGCAGCCAGCGGTTGCCGCATCGACTCAAAGAGATCCACAAAGCCCACGCCCGCCTCAGCAGCCACGCTCCGCATCACCTCGGCATACGCTGCGATCGCTGGGTTGTTGCGATCTGCCGCATCCACGCCGGCAACGTTCTCATTGGGAATCGGAGAGAGCAGCGCAATCTGCGGTCCGCCTTCACCGTTGAAGGCAAGCGATTGCAACCGCGTGATGAACAGCGTCAACCGTTCACGAAACGCCGGCAGCCCCTCATCTCCCGCAAACGACTCGTTGAAGCCATATGCGGCCAGGATCACATCAGCTTCGGCGTGACGCAGATGCTGTTCGAGGTCGGCAAAGTTCTCCGGCCGCGGCATGAGGTCCACCTCGTCCGCCGACCAGGCGAGCGTGCGAATCGTGAGCTGATGATCCGCAAAGCCCGCGTGGATCACCGCGGGCAGATGCCCAAACAACTGCGCTCGCTCCAGCAGCGTGTTGCCAATCAGGCAGATCCTATCGCCAGGCTCGAGCGCGAGCGGCAACGCTGTGGTTCTGGGCTGGCAGGCCTCGGGCCGCGGCGCTGACTCAAGAAAAATGCCGTAGCGCGCGAGTTCGTCGGCAGCCAGCCCAACCCCGCCGCCCAACAACACGCTGCCAGCGATAGAGACAGCCCACCATGCCAACCAGCATCTCATCCGCTTCACCTGCTCCTCCTGTGTGAGACGCTCCCTCGCCCACCGGACCAAACTCTTTCAGCGGCGGCTCAGCGGTGGCTGGTCCGAAAACCGGTAGGGGTCGTCATGCTCGATCATCTGCTCGAGCAGCGCGGCCTCCATCACTTTTCGCTGCGCGTCGTAGTCCTGCACCTCGGCGAGGTTGCGTTGGATCGCCGACGGGCGTGTGGCGAGACGGCCCGCGATGTCAGGCGCGTGATGCTCCTCCACAAACTCATGCGGGTTTTCGGCGAGATGAAAGAGTTGCGTATGGAGACCGCCCGTGGGCGACTCGTACTTGATCAGCTTCCAGTCACCCATCCGCACGCTCCGCATGCCAGGCTTTTGCCCGCCGCAGTACACACCGTAGAGCACATCACGCACCGTCGGCTGCCTTCCGGTAAGCACCGGCAAAAA
The DNA here is from genome assembly GCA_049433245.1 of Pirellulales bacterium. Lineage (GTDB taxonomy): Bacteria > Planctomycetota > Planctomycetia > Pirellulales > UBA1268 > M30B53. The sequence continues at coordinate 2,095 of JBMTLP010000145.1, read as the reverse complement.
ACTCACCCCTTCGTTGGTCTCAGGAGCCTCGATGCCTGCGACGTCACAGAGCGTGGCGAGCATGTCGCTGAGATAGATGTTGCCCGGGGCTCGGCTGCCAGCTTCCACGCCAGGCCCCTTGACCACGCACGGCACGCGCCAGGTGTGCTCATAGAGGTTCTGCTTGCCCTGGAGCCCGTGGCGACCGATCGCCATGCCATGATCAGCGGTGTAGAAGATCCAGGTGTTGTCGAGTTCGCCTATCGCCGCAAGCTTCTCGAGCACGCGGCCAACTTGCCGGTCGATGTTCTCACTGCAGGCGTAATCTCGACCGAGTTCGTTGCGAATCGTGGCTTCATCTCGATTGGCCCACACACCACTCACCGCCACCTCGTCGCGCACATCGAGGTGACCGTGATCGAACGGGTGCTTCGGCAGCCAGTTTGCCGGCAGGGCTGGCTGCTTCGGATCAGCCGCAGGTAGCGTCTGCTTGTCGACGTGGTTGGTCGCGCCATACTTCGCAAGCAACTCCGGTGTGCCATCGCGCGTGTCGTGAGGATGCGAGAAACCGTAGTAGATGAAGAACGGATCGCTGTCGCCGGTCTGCTCGCGTTCTTCGAGATACTCGATCACGCGGTCACCATGCCAGACGCTGCCACTCTCATCGGTTCCACCTCGCTTCGTCGCGTCGTGACGAACGGTGAACTGCTTGTTGGCGGCCTCGTAGCTGTTGCCCTGCTTGCAGGTTCGCATCGTGTCGTAGCCGGCCGCGTTGAACACCGCGGCAAGGGTCTGGGCGGTGATTCCCGGTGGACAGTGCGGAGCGGCGGCTGCCTGGGCCTGCTCGCCCCGCTTCGGCCGAGGCGAGTTGGGATGAATCGGGAGGTGCCAGACCGTTCGCCCGGTCATCACCATGTGACGACTGGGCGTACAGACCGCCCCAGAAAACGACCCCATGTGGTAGGCCGCATCGAGGACCATCCCCTCGGCCGCGAGCCGCTCAAGCACGGGTGCTTCAAGCGTCGATGCCGGGTTGTAGAAGCGAAAATCAAACGGCGACTGATCGTCAACGATGATGAAGAGAATGTTCGGCCGCTCGGCTGCCTGCCCGCGGACGGCTCCGATCAGTATCGCAGCCCCGTGAGCGACCAGGATCATGACCCGCCAGATCTGCCTCATCGCTTCCCCCTTCTGCTCAGTCAAACGTGCAGCGTGTCTCGACGCTGTTGTTGCGGTCGGTTTGTGCGGCCCTGACTCGCTTCCGCTGCCTCACTTATCCCGCAGTGTCTGCTCAGCCATCTCGGCAAAGTGCTGCCAGTCTTCGAGGAGCAGATCGTGCTTGCCAGCCCGCACGTGGTAGCGAACGTAGTCGCCCACCGACGTGCCGACCTCCGGATACGCCTTGGTTCCCAGGCCCGTGCGACCGTAGAGCTTCCACACCGGACTCACTGCCTCAGCAGAGAGGAACTCCCCTCGCGGGTCAGCCCAGCGATCCCCCTCCGCACTGGCGACGTAGAGTGGCCGCGGAGCCACCATCCCGAGCAGGGTGTGCTGGTCGACGGGTAGTTCGAGTTCCCGTCCCGCATAGGTACCGAAGCTTGGGCAGAACCAATGCGGGAACCGCGAGGTGATCACCCCCACAGTCTCGCCGTAGTTGCGACGCGAGAGCGCTGCCCCTCCGCAACCTGACTCATTGGAGACAACCATTGCAAACCGCGGATCACAGGCACCCGCCCAGAGCGCCGTCTTGCCGAGCCGTGAATGCCCCAGCACGATCACGGCGTCATGATCAACCTCGGGGAGCGTGAGCAGCCAGTCGAGAATCCGCGACAGGCCCCACGCCCACGCGGCAATCGCTCCAGGCTCATTGGCTGCCAGGTCACCATCCACAGGCCGACCAAGCGAAGGCAGCACGCTTTCACCACGGCCCTCGTGGTGATCAGGGAAAATGTCCCCACAGTAGGCCGTCGCCATACCAAACCCGCGAGAGACCATCTCGGCCGCAGGGAATCGACGGGCGTTGATGCCCCGCGTCGCTTCGGTCGCACGGTGCTCCTCCACCCCCTCCCCCTCCCGCACACACAGCCGCTGAGCTGCCGCGTCCAGCGATCCAACG
>JBMTLP010000144.1:0-7470 GCA_049433245.1 Pirellulales bacterium | reverse complement strand
ATGGCATGGGTGCGTCTGTCTTTCGTTGCGTGTGCCTTGGCTGTCACAGGTTGCGTCGATCCGCCCGCTGATCCCAATTCCACGAGTTCAGCGACGTCGTCGGCCCCGGAAGCCGTGACGGGTGGCCCGATACAGACCCGCAAGACGCTCAATCAAAAAACGCAGAACGTGATGAGGATGGAGGAGGCCATCGCCGCCGGTGGCGTGCTCGCTGAGAAGCCGGAGAACGACGGAGGCCTGGGGGTGATCGCCGGTGCCTATCGCTCAAGCGTGGCGAAACTTGGCAACATCGCTGTGCAGCAGGCGATGCAGATGTACAACGCCGAGCATGGGCAGATGCCCGAGAACTACGATGAGTTCATGAAGTGGATCATCAAGCCAGGCCAGCCCGACGGCATCGAGTTGGCGATGCTCCCCTACTACCAGGAGTATTCCTACGACGAACAGTCGGGGCAGCTCGTGGTGATGGAGTTTCCCGCCAAAAAGGAGCAGCGGGAGCAGGAGACGACGGGCGCATCCGGGCTGTAGCTGGCAACGCTCAAGGATCGTCACGATGTTTTGCTTGAGCGGCGACGTTGCTGGCAAGCTTGGGAGCAGTACTTTACCTGCTCCCAGCACGCGGCCCATTTCTTCCGCCACGTGAAGGGGCGACCGCAGAACGCGCAGGGTTTTGAGGGCAAGTGCGGCTTGGAGTGCGGCATCACAGCTCCGGGCTCAGTGCCGATTCGTTAAGGCTGCACCGAAACCGCCATCGCTTCCGCAACGGTGCGTGTGCCGAGCAGTTCGTCCTGAGCGAACGGGCCGTCTGACCCACCTTTGGGCCAGGTTTCCGGGTCGGCGTAGAGGCCATCGTCTTCATACTCCTCCTGCAGCCTGGCGATCTCCGCTTGCAGGGAGGCGAAAGTGGCCTGCACCTCAGCGGATTCGCCGGGATCGTAGAGCAGATTGTTTTGCTCGGTGGGGTCGCTGCGCAGGTCGAACATTTCCCAGGCGTCTTTCTTCCAATAGTGGATCAGCTTGTGGGTCGCCGTCCGCACACCGTAGTGGGCTCGCGTGTTGTGATGGCCTGGGTCGTGGTAGTAGCGGTAATAGACGCTCGTTCGCCAGTCGGTGGGCGTGGTCCCGGACAGCAGTGGCAGCAGGCTACGGCCCTGCATGGAAGCCGGAATGGGCAGCCCTGCCAGGTCGAGGAAGGTGGGAGCCAGGTCGATATTGGCCACAAACGCGTCGGGCGTGATGGCCTTGGTGATGCCAGGCCCGCGGGCGAGCAGCGGCACACGAAGGCCCGGCTCATACATGAACCGCTTGTCGTACATGCCCAGGTCGCCGAGATACCAGCCGTTGTCGGCTGAGTACATCACGATCGTGTTGTCGGCGATGCCGAGTCGATCGAGTTCGTCGAGCACCTTGCCCACGTTGTCATCGACCCCTTGAACGCAGGCAAGGTAGTCGCGCATGTAGCGTTGGTACTTCCACTTCACGAGTTCTTTGCCGGAGAGCTCTTCGCCGTCGACCACAAGACGCTCAGGTTTGACGTTCAGCCAGTCACGCAGTTCTTTACCCTCAAGGCCTGCGGTTGGTTCGAGCTTGAGATCGCGTCGCGTCAGGTCACGGGCAATCGACTGTTCGTTTTCGGGCAGTGCGGCAGGGCGGGTGGCGTAGGTATCCCAAAGGGTGTCTGGTTCGGGGATGACAGCGTCCTTGAACTTCTCCTTATTGCGTTCATCCGGTTCCCAGGCCCGATGCGGGGCCTTGTGATGGAGCATCAAGAAAAACGGTTTGTCGTTGGGCCGCGTACGGAGGAATTCCACGCCGAGGTCACCGATGATGTCGGTGCAGTGGCCTTCGATGGTCAGTTTCTTACCTGGCGCGAGAAACTGTGGGTTCCAGTACGCCCCCTGACCTGGGAGCACAACCCAGCGATCAAAGCCGGTGGGGTCACTGCCAAGATGCCATTTGCCGATCATGCCCGTGTGGTAGCCGCCGGCCTGAAGGTGCTTGGCCACGGTATCGCGGGAGCCGTCGAATCGGTTGAAAACAGGCACGCCATTCTTGTGGGAATACTGACCTGTCAGGAGCGTCGCGCGGCTGGGGGTGCAGATGGAGTTGGTGACGAACGAGTTGGTGAACCGAGCCCCCTCAGCAGCCAAGCGATCGAGGTGTGGCGTGTGATTGACCCGCGAGCCGTAAGCGGAGATCGCGTGCTCGGCGTGGTCGTCGCTGAAGATGAAAAGAATGTTCGGACGAGTCGCATCCGCTGCGTTGGCTGCATGCGGTGAGACAATCACGAGGGCGGTGCCTGCCGTCAGCACGGCGGCTATCACGAGCAGGAAACGAAGCCGAGCACACAACAAACGCATCTGGATGGATCTCCCCGTAAGGACTTGGCTCGCCGCTTGAGCGAGAGGTTACTCCTCAAGCACCATGATTTCGACCGACTTGAAGTCGACTGGATGTCCCTCCGACTGCAGCGAAATCGTGCCGCCTGAAATCGCCAGATTGCCACCGGCCGCCTCGATCAGAGGCTTCGCTGTGGCATCCTCAGGGTCGTACTGCGACTTCTCGTATTCAAGGACCGGCTGGCCGTTGATGGAGTGCCGCATCAGTCCGTTCCCGTGGGCTTCCAGTTCGAGCGTGACCCATTGGTCACCGTGGTAGGTCTGGCTGGTGCTGTCCTTGCAGTGCGGCGTATGGAGCAGGTCTCGCATCACCACATGCGTGCCGGGTGTGCAGAGGTTGCCGGTGTGGCGTGTGTGCTCGCCGTCGCCGCCGAGCATCTGCACCTCGATCGATACGGGAAACTCCTGGTCGACCGTCATCGACTCAGGCGTCTGGCCGTGAGCCATGATCCCGCTGTTACGAATCGCCCAGCCAGGTGCTCCCGGGCACTGTTCGCCAACAAAGCGATACACGACCCGCAGCTTGTAGTGGCTGAAGGGCTGCTCGAAAAAGAGATGACCAAAGCGATCTTCGAACTTGTCGTAGGCGTCGTATCGCACCTGGATCAGTCCATCCGCTACGCGGAAGGTTTCACCAAAGTTTTCGCCGGCCTTGTAGCCGCGGATCTTGGGCGTCCAGCCGGAGAGATCCTGGCCATTGAAGAGTGAACGCCACTCTCCTTCTTCGGCATCCGCGCCTGCCGAGAACGGAGAGAACAGACCGAAGGTCATCAAAGACGCTGCGAGAAACCATCGACTCATCGTATGGGCACCTCCAAAGTTGGGGCCTTTACGATACCTTTGCTGGCGGCTCGACGCGACTGTCTGCCTCGGCCGACGTCTGTTTCCCCATGGCTCACGATGTTCGACCTGCCTGTCACGTCCTGGCTTCTGCTGCTTCTCGGAGGTTTCGCGGTCGGGGTTTCTAAGAGCGGGCTCGCGGGGGTGAGCCTGGTGCAGGTGTTGGTTTTTGCGGTCGTGTTTGGGGCGAAGCAGTCGACCGGCGTGCTGCTGCCGCTCCTGGTGGTGGGCGACTGCTGCGCGGTCTGGTTGGTGGGCCGTGACGTGGTGTGGGCCTACGTCTTCAAGCTGCTCCCGCCTGCGCTCGTGGGTGTGGTGATCGGCTGGTTGCTGCTCGGGCGACTCGAAGACGCGGTTTTTCGCCCGTGTATCGGGGGGCTCGTGCTCGCCCTCTGCGGTGGGCAGCTGCTACGGATGTGGCGAGGAGATCTGCTGGCCAGGGTGCCACACACCCGTGGCTTCGCCTCGGCGACGGGCGTTCTGTCGGGCGTTGCCACGATGCTCGCCAACGCCGCAGGGCCGATTGTGGCGCTCTATCTGCTCGCCGTGGCCTTGCCAAAGCATCGCCTCGTGGCCACGGGAGCCTGGTTCTTTTTGATCCTCAACCTCTCGAAAGTGCCCTTCAGCGCGAGCCTCGGCCTGATGAGTCCCAAGTCACTCGCAATCGATGCCATCCTGGCCCCGTGTGTGGTCGCCGGTCTGATCACAGGAAGGGCTGTGGTGCGAAAGATCCCGCAGAAAGCCTTCGACACGCTGCTGCTGCTGTTTACTGCGGTGGCCGCGTTGCGATTGCTGATTTCGTAGTCTGGCCCCGCCCAGCAGACGGCTTGGGGCGAGGGGCCTCTCCCGTTAGGCTCTCGTGCGACCTGCCGCTGTTCCCACTCGATAAGAAATCCCGATGGCTGTGCTGCTTGAGATTAAGAACGCCTGCAAACGGTTCGGGGATCAGGTGCTGCTCGACGATGCCTCCGCCACGATCACCGCCGATGGGCGGGTGGGGTTCATTGGTCGCAACGGTGCCGGGAAGAGCACCCTGTTGAAGGTCATCCTGGGCGAAGAGGAACTCGACGCTGGCGAGGTGATCCGCCATCCGAGGCTCCGCCTTGGCCATCTGCGGCAGCACGACCCGTTTGAGCCAGGGGAGTCGGCTCTGAACTTTTTGATGCGCGACAGTGGGAAACCCGACTGGAAGTGCGGCGAGGTGGCCGGCGACTTCGAGATCAAAGGCGCTATGCTCACCGGGCCGGTCTCGGAACTCTCTGGTGGCTGGCAGACCCGTGTGAAACTGGCCGCCCTCCTGCTCCACGAGCCAAACCTGCTTCTACTCGACGAGCCAACGAACTTTCTCGACCTCCGCACGCAAATCCTGCTGGAGCACTTCCTCAGGGGGTATCGCGAGGCCTGTCTCGTGGTGTCGCACGACCGGGCGTTTCTCGGAGCGACATGCGATCAAACCCTCGACCTCGCCCACGGCAAACTCACCCTACACCCGGGGCCCGTCGACGAATACCTCGTTCACCAGCGTGAGCGAAAGCTGACAGCTGAGCGGACCAACGCGTCGATCCTGGCGAAGAAACGCGACCTGGAGGATTTCATCGCCCGCAATCGAGCACGCGCGTCGACCGCCTCGCAGGCGAAGTCGAAGGCGAAACAGCTGGCGAAGCTTGAGGAAGACTTGCAGGAGATCGCCCTCGACGCACCGACGGCCGCGATCCGCTGCCCCCAGGTCGCGCCCCGACGCGGTGCCGCCGTCCGCTGTCACGACATGACGATTGGCTATCCCGACCACACCGTGGCCGATGCGGTCAACTTTGAGATCGTGCATGGTTCGCGGGCGGCCATCGTTGGCGACAACGGTCAGGGCAAGACCACTCTTCTCCGCACGCTGGTGCGATCGCTGGAGCCGCTGCAAGGGGATGTGAAGTGGGGGCATGGCTGTGAGGTCGGCACCTATGCCCAGCATGTCTACACGAGCCTCGATGAGCGGCAGACCGTCCTCGAGCACCTTGAGCGAGCGGCGTCTCCATCCGTCAAGCATCAGCAGATTCTCGACTTGGCGGCGGCGATGCTGTTTCGTGAGTCGGCGCTGACCAAGCCCATCAAGGTGCTCTCCGGTGGAGAGCGGGCCCGGTTGTGTCTCGCAGGCCTGCTGCTGGGGAGCTCCAATGTCTTGGTGCTCGACGAGCCGGGAAATCATCTCGACGTCGAAACGCTGGAGGCGCTGGCAAACGCCCTCGTCTCCTACGAGGGCACCGTGATCTTCACGAGCCACGACCGCACGTTTATGGCGGCCGTGGCGACTACCGTGATCGAGGTCAAGGATTCACGCGTGATCGATCACCACGGTGGATATGGCGACTACCTGGTTAAAGTGAACAGCGAGATCGACGCGGCAGAGCAGGCGTCGGGACGCCACCGCCCTCCTCCCGCTCCTCGTGGCAAGGGGGGTAAGCCGAGCGGTAAGGAAGAAGCGCGGGCCGATCGAGCTGTCCGCAAGGAGGCGGCCAATCTCGAGAAGTCGATCCAACGCCTGGATGAAGAGCGGCGCAAACGAAAGGCAGATCTGCTCACTGCGACCGATCCTGCGGAGGCTTTGCGGCTCCACGAGGAGGTGGTGGGCATCGAGGCGAAACTTGCGGCTGCGGAAGAACGTTGGCTGGAACTGCAGGAACAGATCGAAAGCTAGTCGAATCGGTAGAGGTGGCTTTCGCTGCGGACGATGATCGCGCTCTCCACCACGGCTGGTGAGGCAAACACCGTCTCTTCGAAGTCGCTGCGACTGAGTTCGCGGTAGGTTCGCTCGGGAGCGTAGACAAACAAAGCTCCCTGTTCGTTAAAGGCGTAGATGCGGCCTTCGGCGTAGAGCGGAGATGCGGAGAAGTCTCCACCAAGCCGCTGCCGCCAGTGGAGCTCGCCCGTGGCAGCATCGCGACACGAGGCGATCCCGTTGTCGCTGATCAGGAAGAGCTCGTTGCCGATCACGAGTGGTGATGGGTTGTGGGGCACCTGCTCATCGGTCCGCCACACCACATGGCTCTCCGTGATGTCGCCGCGGCCATCCGGCCGAATCGCGAGGAGTTCGGCCGTCGTAACCCGTGCAGAGGTAGACCAGGCCGTGCGCGAAGACCGGCCGCGGCACCACCGACCACTTATTCGGATATCGCACTCGCCACAGTTCCTCGCCAGTGTTTGGGTCGTAGCTGCATGCCATGTGGCTCGCGGGGCTGATCACCTGCTGCTGGCCATCGGCGAGAGTGATCACCAGCGGTGTGGAAAACGACCAACGCGGGGCGGGCATCTCGGGGCGAAGCGTCTTCCAGGCAAGCTTACCGCTGGTGCGGTGGAGTGCTGCAATGAAGGGGGCGTCGACGCCGTCGCCGTGGAGCAGCAGCATGTCTGCAAAAAGCGCGAGCGATCCTCCCGCACCGTGCTGTGGGTTGTAGCGAAGGTCGGTGTTGGTCCAACGGAGCGTACCATCAAACCCGAGGCAGGCCGTGCCGTCGGGGCCGAAGTGAACGAACACATGCTCGCCGTCGCTGACTGCAGTGGGGCTCGCAAACGAGTTCTTGGCATGGCTGTGGACCTCGTCTGCCGTGGACTTTTGAAACACCTCCCGATCCCACAGCAACTGGCCGCTGTTGGCATCGAACGAGAGCGACCGCAACGAGTATGAGGTGGGGGCGTCGGCGGGCTCAGGCACGGCGGTCGTCAGGAAGATCTGGTTGTTGGCCACGATCGGTGATGACCAGCCTTTGCCTGGGACCGGCACCTTCCACGTTGCCTGCGCGGGACGGAGTTCGGCTGGCACGGAGTCGGCTGAGGCATGCCCCTGCCCTGTTGGGCCGCGAAACTCCGGCCAGTCGGCAGCAGCAGTCGGCAGCATGGAGAATAGAAACGCTGTCAAAGTCATGATCGATGTCTCTGACGATCCTTGGCGTTTTTGGTGCATAACCCCGTCCTCGTTTGGGTCGCGATCGTTGCCCACACGTTGGCAGCGAGGCCGTCATCCTGCTCCACCGGATGGTTCACGGTCAACGGAGTGGTGCTGCTCGCTCGAGAGGTGCCTCGGGAAAGCTCGGCCGGCGAAAAAAGGGCCCAGCAGGGATGGTTGTGGGTTGCTCCGAAGTTACCGAGGCTGTCCGTGCCATCTCGCCGGACGTTCGCTCCAGGCCGACCAATCCGCGCGGCGGATCGGTGCCCAGCCTTCCGCTCTCTCGTAGGAAACCTCTTT
>JBMTLP010000143.1:0-7475 GCA_049433245.1 Pirellulales bacterium | reverse complement strand
ACGTGGTGGACCAAGGCAGGTTCCCCACGTAAATCTTCCGAGCCATAAACTCAAACCTCAAAAGCCGGGAGTTGTTTTCGAACACTCTTGTGATCGACACTCGCCACGAGCACGCCACCGCAACTCCCAACGGCTTCGCGTGCAGACAAGGGTCGGCAAAACTTGTCAGGTTCTATCATGTCAAGACCCCCTCGGCAACTTCCAGCCAGGGGCGATTTTCGGATTTTTAGCCGCCCCTCGCCGGTACGATCAGCCCGACCCCTCCCGGCACCAGCGGCCCGCGCCGCGTTGTCGCCTTAGCCGGCTCCGCGGGTCTGCCACTCGCCACACCAGTCCTTGGCCTCGGTCGACGGCCAAATGCCCACGTGCGCCATCTTTTCTGGCTCAATTTCGGGCAAAACCGGGGGCATCCGCTTGCATTGTCCCCAATCCGGTCCTGGGCCATCGCGACCGGCCCGCCGCCAAAATCGGCAGTTTTGACAGCCAGGAACCTCGGCGAGTGAGGGCATATCCCCTTCGTCGGCGTCGTCAGGTGGCGTTTCGCGGCGGATCATCGGCCCCTCCCGGGCACGTTATTCGATGACGTTCCCACTGTCTCCGGCCCCGCCACTTGGCTGACCGTAGGTACGGCTCACGCTGAGCGTGGCAAAGGAACCCAGGAATACGATCCCCACCGTCGCCACGAGTTTCCACAGTGTTTCATCGACACCGGGTGTCCAGACCATCACCAAACCGAGCGCAACCCCGGCCACAATCGACGCCACGGCGATCCCAAAACAAATCTTGTTGAGGAGGGCGAGGTTCATCGCTGGTTTCTCCATGGCGACACCAAGGTGGTCGAAAAAAGACTACTTGGGTGCTTCAACAGACGTCTAGGGACCCCGCAGCCAGCCCCACAGTCGGTCTCGACGCCTAAGCACTCGTCAGGGATCGCCACACGAGAACAACCGCACGTCAGACGGAACGCCAACCTGTTACTCGCTTCGCCAATGGCCATCATGCACAAGAAGCCGCGGCTCGGCTACGCTGCGACGTGGGGCAGAGCCAAGGCCTCCTCTGAACGAGGCCTGATGACGCCGACACTCAAGGCAAGAGGTGTGGTGACGATGGGGTGGAACGTTCTTCTCACAGCCCGGGCTGCGGTTGACGCGGGGGCTCGGGCGCGTGATCTGCTGACCACGGCAGGATGTACGCTCACCGTCGCGGATCCCTTTGGCCCGCTCACGCTCGCGCAGCTTGCGTCCGCAATCCAGGGCCAAGAGGCGGTGATAGCCAGCACTGATGACTACTCCGCCGGGTTCTTCGCCCGCCCAGAGGCCGCCTCCCTCAAGTGCGTGTCGCGATGGGGTGTCGGGCTCGACTGCGTCGATCTCGCGGCAGCCACGAGCGCCGGCGTTGTGGTCTGCAACACCCCGCGGATCCTCGATGAGGCGGTGGCCGACTACACGTGGGCCCTCTTGTTTGCGATCGCGCGGCGTGTGGCGAGAGGCTCCGAACTCATGGGGCGCGGCGAGTGGGATCTCGCCTGGGGGCACGGCGTGCACAGCAAGACGCTGGGCATCGTGGGCTGCGGTCAGATTGGCCGAGCGGTCGCACGGCGGGCGACTGGATTTGGCATGCGGGTGCTCGGCTTTGATCCGTTTGCAGACGACTGTGCGGGCATCGAGCGCATGCCGCTGGAGCAGTTGCTCCGGGAGAGCGATTTCGTGTCGCTGCACTGCAGCCTCACGCCGGAGAATCGTGGCATGCTCAATGCGGATCGGCTGGCACTGCTGAAGCCTTCCGCCTACCTGATCAACACCGCTCGCGGCGCCCTGGTCGATGAGGAAGCGCTCGTTGTAGCCTTGCAGCAAGGACGTTTTGCAGGGGCGGCCATCGACGCCTACGCCGCCGAGCCGCTCCCGGCCGCAAGTCCGCTGCGAACCTGTCCGCGGCTTCTGCTGACACCGCACCAGGCCTTCAACGCGATCGAGACAGGCGAAGAGGTGAGCCTGACGGCAGCCTGGGCGATTGTCGACCTCATGCAGGGCAAGCGCCCCCGCCACACAGCGAACCCTGACGTTTTCGCACATGCATCGCTGCGAGCTGCAATGACACGCCAGTCGTAACTCACCCCCGAGATCCCGCCATGCGGAAAAACCTAGTTCGAGAGAAGTTGCTGCGCGGTCAGCCGAGTGTCGGAACGTGGCTGTGCTTGCCCGACCCCGTCGCCGCGCGGCTACTGGCATGCGTGGGGTTTGACTGGCTCACGGTCGAACTCGAGCACGCCCCGCTGACCATGGAAACGGCTGCCCACATCTTCGGGCTCGTGGCGACCCAGGGAGCGGCGATCGGAGGGCAGGGGGGCGTGCCTACGGTCCCTTTCGTTCGCGTACCAAGCAACACCACAGAAAACATCAAACGTGTCCTCGACAACGGCGCGATGGGGATTGTGGTGCCGATGGTCAACTCCAAAGCAGAGGCCGAGCGGGTGGTGGCGGCTGCGAGATACGCACCGCAGGGGAAACGGTCGGTCGGCGGCTTCCTACACGCCGCCAACTTTGGCACGGATCCCGCCACCTACTACGAGCGGGCCAACGACGAAGTGCTCGTCGTGGTGCAGACCGAACACATCGATGCCGTCGAGAGGGCCGATGAGATCCTCTCGGTCCCAGGCATCGACGCGTTTTTTATTGGGCCCAACGACCTCCTCAAGTCGATGGGGCACACGCCGGCCATGGACAGCGATGCGCCAGCCTTTGTGGCGGCGATCGACCACCTCCTGGCGATGGGCAAGAAACATGCCGTCGCGGCGGGGATTCACACAGCCGATGCGGCCGCAGCTCGCCAAAGGATCGAGCAGGGCTTTCAGTTTGTCGCCATCGCGAGCGACGTGGCCCTGCTGCTTGCGAAGGCCCAGGCTGAGTTGTCAGCGCTGGGCCTTGGCAGCAAGGGTTCCGTCGTGCGCTACTAGCGAAGCTAGGCTCACCGGCAGGCGAGGTGAGCCGCTATGCCTTGAGCGTTTCGTCATGCCGCCCCACGGCGGGTGGAAGGTCGCAGGCGTGGACAGCCTTAAGGGCGGCAATCGCCCCGGCCTTCTTCTCAACATCGTTGTCTTCCCACTCGATGTTGATCGCGCCTGAGTAACCGGCACGATTGAGTTCCACGAGCATCTCTTCCACGTTCACCGCATCACGTCCACTGCCCGCACTCACAAAGTTCCAGCCGTTGAAGCGATGGCCCATCGGACGATGACCACCGAGTCGGCCAGCTCGGGTGGGACCGTCGATCACCTGCACGCCTTTGATGTGGGCCGTGTGGATCGCTTCGCCAAACTCGCGGATAAAGGCGATCGGGCACACACCCTGCCAAACCATGTGACTCGGGTCGATGTTGAAGCCGACCACATCCGTACCGTAACCAGCCTTCCCGAGGGCCGCGAGGTAGTCGCCGGCCGACTCGAGATCGCCCATCGCTCGCTCACTGGGATGGCACTCGAGGTCGAACGTCACGCCGTAGTGACGGCATGTGTCGAAGACAGGGCCAAACCGCTCCACGAGGAGTTCGAGGCTGACATCGAGCACTTCAGGAATCGGGCAGCCACCAATCGCCTTGGGGCGCGGTGGGAACTCAAACCAGTGGCTCCAGCAGTGGGCCGGCGAGCCAACGAAGCCCGACACGGGAACGCGGCGATCCTGGTGCTTCCCAAGGTAGTGAGCGAGCCGCACGATGCGGATCATGTCGGCCTGGGCCTTCTGGTGCATCAACTGGCCAACGTGGTCGGGCACGTAGTAGGGATCAGTCCGTGGGGGCTCATTGCCGGCGTTTCGCCAAGCCACATACGCTTCGACCGGTTCGCCACCGATGAACTGCAACGTCTTGGCTGAAGGCTCGTCGCCGAGCACCTGCCCCTGCAGGTGCGACGCGACAGAAAACACCTCGAGGCCGCGGGCCTTCGCCTTCTCGACGCGACTCTTCGCGTAGGCTTCAGCCCCCGCATCGGTATCGCACTGGGCGAGGTCGAGTTCCCAAGCCGCTTCTTCCCAACCGTCAAAACCGGTCTGCGCGATGAAGTCGAGCCAAGCGTCTTCGGGGATGTCACCAAACTGCCCACGAACGAGGCCGATCTGGTGGTGAGAATGCTTGCCGGAGCGGTGCGTTGCGGTCTGGTGAAAGCCCATGACGAGTTCCTGCGAGAAAACAATGGAAACTGACCCAAAGAGTCATCATGGTGGGGCGCACGGCGGAGAAAGTAAATCCCCTGACGGCCGCACACACGTGAGACGCGCTGGCCTCGCGGCACGTTGGTCCACGGATCCGTGAAAGACTGCCGCAAACACTTTCCTCGCGTGGCCGAGCGATGCCATCACTGAGCTGAAGCCGTCTCAGCGAGCACCGCAGCCATCTGCTCTAGGACGCGGCGTTCCACGTCGTCGAACTGATCGAGCAGCCGATGCTCGCGGAGATCAAACGACCGCCGAGGCTGGCCATCGTCGCGTGTCCGCTCGGCCCCGTTGTGCAAGCACCAACCAGCAGCCCCCCCTGCGCGGGCCCCCCGAAGATCCGTGAGGAAGTCGTCGACGGTTGGCTCCCAGTCGGCATAGCCCCGGCGAAATGGTTCTTGGTGATGCACGGGGGCAGTGCGGTGTATCTCCGCCATCCTCGCGAGCAGGTCTCCTGTGCGGGCTTCGGTTTGCTGCGGCGATTTCGCGTGACGGGGCCGATGGACGGCAAGCACATCATGGCCAGCCTCGACAAGCGAGTATCGCACGTCGTCGTTCGACAAGTCATGCCCGCCAAACGAGGCGGTGACGACTCGGCGTGGATCGAGCCGACGCACGAGCTCTCGCAGGCTCTTGAGTTCCTCGATCGAGACATACCGGTCGTCTCGAACATCCCGTTCATTTGCCAGGTCGAGATACCAGTTGCGATGCGGTTGAAGTGCACCAACGAGAGCCTCGACAGCAAGGCGGTGCGCCTCGGCATCTGCAAGTCCACCGATCACGGCCTCCCTAGCACCGGCACGGCGGGTGAGTGTCACATCAACCACCATTCCACGGCGATCACACTCTGCCACGAGCCACTGAAGGCTCTGCATGAACGGCTCACGCACCTGGCCTTGGGCGTCGACCGCCGACACATCGTGATCGTAGGCCGACCACGTCGCCCACACCCGAATCCAGTTCACGCCGAAGGCTTGCAGATCATCCAGGTCCTGCTGAACAAACTCACGCGACGCACCAAGGCCACCGTAGTAACTGACACCAAGCAGAAACGTGGGCTCGCCATTGAGCGTGAACTGCGACTCGTGGATGCCCAGCACCGTAAGCGGAGCAGGGGGCACCTCCGCATACGCATGACCGTCGGTGCACAGGAACCACACCGTAACGCCAAGCACCGCCCCCCAACTCACCCGACGTGGGTCACGCATCGCACAACTCCGACAGGTCGGACTGGCCACGGCTCCAGCCGTCTGCCTCGGGGAAATCTCAACTTGGCTCAAGGATCGCGGTCGTTGACTTTCCGGGCGGCTCAAAAAAGATGTCGGTGATTTCTGCATAAAACGATGGACTGCCGGTATAGCCACGAACGACGCCGTCGATTCCCGAGGGCCTGCTTCGCAACGTAGTATTTTTCATTATCACGTTGCCCCGTCGATTCTGCACGCCAGTGGAAAGGGTCTCTTCATGCACGCTCTCTTACAGATCTGTCTGGTATTGATGGTCTCGACGGCCGGCCATCTTGCCGCCGCGCAAACGCTGACGGCGAACGTGCCCTACGCGGACGACGGTCATGCCCGTCACGTCCTCGACATCTACACACCAAACACCGCCGCTTCCCCGGAGACTGCCGCAGTTGACCCGCTGCCGGTGGTGTTTTGGATCCATGGCGGCGGCTGGCAAATGGGAGACAAAAGCGACGTCGGCCTGAAGCCACAGGTGCTCGCTGAGCGAGGCTACGTGTTCGTGTCGACCAATTACCGGCTCCTCCCCGACGTCGAAATGGACACCCTGATCCGCGATGTCGCGACCGCTTTAGGTTGGGTACACGCTCACATCGCCGAATACGGCGGGGATCCCCACCGCATCATCGTGGGCGGGCATTCGGCGGGTGCGCAGATTGCGGCCTTGCTCTGTATCGACGAACGGTACATCGGTGAACAGGGCGTTTCGCTTACCTCCCTTCTTGGCTGCGTGCCCGTCGACGGAGACACCTACGACATTCCCAAGATCATCATGACCGCCGAGCATCGCCAGGCGCTCTATGGCGGTGAAATGTTCACCTTCGGCCATCGGCAAAAGTTTGGCAATGACCCGAAGAAGCATCTCGACTTCTCTGCCGTGACCCACGTCGCCAAAAACAAGGGCATCCCACCCTTTCTCCTGCTCTACTTCTCAGGCAACCCAGACACCCGTGCGCAAGCGGAACGGCTTGCGTCCGTCCTCGACAACGCAGACATCCCAGCCAAGGCCTACGGCAAGTCCGACAGCAATCACAGCCAACTCAACAACGACCTCGGCAAGCCCAACGACCCAGCTACCGCCGAGTTGTTCGCTTTCCTCGACGGCCTCGTGGCACGTAAACGATCGGCGAACAAGGAACGTTGAGGGCCGCGCGGTGCGTACCGTGTTTCAAGCAGACGAACACTCCCAGGAGCAACCACTCATCTCCTGCTGCGTCGGAAACCTCCGCATTCTCCGCTAGCACGCTGGAACCTCCCATCACGCCACACCAGGAACCCCTCTTGCCTCACCTCCCCAACTTTCGCAGCGCCAGAGCAAGCCTCCGCTATTCCTCACGCGATCGCCCCTGCATGCCGATCCCACTCACGTTCCTATGGCGGAGGGTGTATGGAGATCGCGGTTGTGGTGTCGACGTTTGAGCGTCTCGGCCACCTGAGGCGATGCCTGGCTTCGCTCGCCGCCCAGCGTGGTGTCGAAGGACGCTTCGAAGTCGTCGTCACCGATGACGGCTCACAGGATGAGACGCTGCGGTTTCTGGCAAACGCCAGCAGACGCTTGCCCTATCCGCTCTCATTCACGACGCACGCTCACGACGGTTTTCGTCTCTCTCGCTGCCGCAATGAAGGCGTAGCGGCATCGTCCGCGCCGTACCTGCTCTTCACAGACGGCGATTGCATCCTGCCCCCCGATCATCTCGCGACCCACCTCAGCACGCGGCGACGGAGCCGGGTGATTGCTGGCGACTGTATCCGGCTCGATGAGGCCATAACCACACGCGTCGATGAGGCCTCGCTGTTGCGTGGCAACTTTCCTCAGCACTTGCCTCGACAGGAAGTCGTGCGGCTCCGGCTCAAAGGCCTGCGGTCGAAGGTCTACGAGGCCTGTCGCACATCGATGCGGCCGCGTCTGACTGGCAACAACATTGGCCTTTGGCGAAGCGATTACGAGCGGGTGAATGGGTTCGACGAGCAGTATGTCGGCTGGGGCTTCGAGGACAGAGATCTCCAGTTCCGACTTGAGCGGATCGGCGTG
>JBMTLP010000142.1:0-7574 GCA_049433245.1 Pirellulales bacterium | reverse complement strand
CCGCGATGATCTTGGTCGGCTCGGGGGGCGGCAGGTGGATGGCCTCGTCGACGCAGTTGGTCAGCTTCCCCCTTCGCTTGCCGGCGTCGTTCGCCGTCTTCAGTCCGGCCTCATCCAGCGATACGCCCTCGCAGGTGTGATGGGTGTGCTCGTGATCGTGGCGTCTCTTGTCTGGTCCCTGAAACAGTAGGCCGAGCCGATGCTCGATTTCTCACAGGGCTTCGCGCCCGCGACCCATCTTCTGATTACCATCGCCGCCCCGCTCGTTGGAGCGGTCGCTGCGTGGCTCCTCGGGCACCGAGGGCTGCAGGCCGTTCGTCAGAGCGCTGCCGTCACGACACTCATCACGCTGGGGCTCGCCGGTACACTCGTGCTGCGGTTCCTCGGCAGCGACGCGGCCGTAGGTGGTGGGTTCTTTGCTCCCGGCGAAATCGCTTGGTTCGTCACGGGCCCTCTCGACATCCGATTCTCGGTTGGCCTGGATGGACTCTCGATTTGGCTGTTTGGGCTCTCCGCCCTGCTTTCGGTGACGGCGGTCTTTGTCAGCTGGGATGCAGTCAAGGAGAAGGCAGTCGGGTTCTACGGGCTGCTGTTGCTGCTTGAAGCCGCCATGCTCGGCGTGTTTGCCGCTCGCGACATCATCCTGTTCTACGTGTTCTTCGAGTTCACGCTGGTGCCGCTCTTCTTCCTAATCGGCATCTGGGGTCACGACGACCGGCGACGGGCTGCGGTAAAGTTCTTCCTCTACACCTTCGCCGGCAGCGTCCTTGCCTTCCTTGGCCTGCTTGCCATCGTGCTGTGGCACGCCTCCCACACCGGCGTGCTCTCGTTTGACATCGCGACGCTAACTGCCGGGCTGGCACGCCATCCGCTGCCGATGACACCTGAATGGGGCTACCTGCAGTTGTGGGTGTTCATCGCCCTGTTCGTCGGCTTCGCGATCAAGGTGCCGATTGTGCCCGTGCACACTTGGCTTCCGTTGGCGCACGTGGAAGCCCCCACGGGTGGCAGTGTCGATCTCGCCGGCGTCTTGCTGAAGATCGGCATCTACGGCTTCCTGCGGTTCTCGCTCCCGATGCTGCCAGAGGCTGCAGCGATAGCCGCACCGTGGCTCGTCGCGCTCGGAGCGATCGGCATTGTGTATGGAGCGCTCGTCGCGCTCGTGCAGAAAGACCTAAAGCGGATGGTGGCCTACTCATCGGTCAGCCACATGGGCTACTGCGTGATGGGGCTGTTCGCTCTGGAGCCGGTCGCTGTGGAGGGCGCGAACCTCCAGTTGATCAACCACGGCTTGGCCTCCGCCGGACTCTTCGCCACCGTGGGCATGATCTATGAGCGGTATCACACGCGTAAGATCGCCGAACTTGGTGGGATTGCCTCGCAGACGCCGTGGCTCGCGGCCTGCTTCATGCTGTTTACCTTCTCCGCCATCGGGCTTCCTGGGCTCAACGGATTCGTCGGTGAGTTCATGATCCTCGCCGGCACATTCCAGCGTGCCTGGAGCGGCGTGTCGCCCGACTGGAGTTTCACCTACATGACGCTGGCCCTGCTCGCCGTCGCGGGCGTGGTGTTGGGGGCGTGGTACATGCTCCAAGCGGTCGAGCGGGTGCTGTTTGGACAGCCCCGCGGAGCCACCGCCGGGAAGCATGCCGAGCATGCCCATGATCTCGCCTGGTACGAAGTGACCGCCTTGGCACCGCTGGCGCTGTTCATTGTTTGGATCGGCATCTACCCCTCTCCCTTCCTCAAGGCGAGCGCCCCGGCTGTCACCGCGTCGACTCAGGCGTCGTCTGAGGCCTTCGCTGCCCGCGTCTCAGCCGAGCCTTCGCAGGCAATGGCCACCCACACCACCTCCAACCAACACGCCCCATGAGCCCACCTCTCGCTGCCGTGACTGCCGCCACTGTGCAGGGCCTCATCCCAGAGATTCTGCTCGTTCTTGCCGCCATCACGATCTATCTCGTGGGAGCGTTCACCAGCTTTCGAAGTGGCTGGCTCCTCGCCTTTGTCGGCGTGGCCATTCCCCTTTGGCTGGCCGTCCCTGAAAGCCCGGACAGCCTGACGGCGTTTGGCCGTTGGACAACCCTCGCCGCAGGCCTGGCGCTCGTGCTGGTTCAGGGAGGTGACATCCGTCCGGCCGCCCATCGCCGGCTGGGAACGTGTGAAGAAGCCGGCACGTTTCTGATCCTGCTCGCAGGCCTCTCGCTGGTTGCGGTGGCCGACAACCTCGTGCTGCTGTTTGTCGGGCTGGAAATGGTTTCGATTCCAACCTACGTGCTGCTGGGGCTGACCCGTACCTCCGCGCGTGGTCAAGAAGCAGCCTTGAAATACTTCTTCCTGTCGCTCGTGGCTTCGGCGATCTTCCTCTACGGAATGGTCTGCCTGTACGGCATTGGTGGTGATGTCAGTTTCGCCGCGATTGGTGAGAAACTGCAGAGCGGCGACATCACCACCGAACGCATGACACTCGCCATGCTACCCCTGGCTGTGGGCATGCTGCTGGTGGGTGCAGCATTCCGCATGGCGGCAGTGCCCATGCAGTTCTACGCTCCCGACGTGTACGAGGGCACCAGCACCCCTCTCGCTGGCGTGCTTTCCACGCTGCCAAAGCTTGCTGGCGTCGTCGTGCTCGTTCGATTTATCGGGCTTGCTGCCGAAGCCAACCAGCCCGGGGCGATCGCCTACGCAGAGCTCTTCTGGCAGGTTGCTGCAGTACTCGCTGCTCTGACGATGACCATCGGCAACCTGATGGCGCTCGTGCAGAACAATCTTCGCCGATTGCTCGCCTGCTCATCCATTGCCCACGCTGGCTACCTGCTGGTCGGGATCACCGCTGCAGCTGCGGGAGCCGACAGCCTGTCGGAAGCGGGAACGATGCGACTCAGCGGCACCGACGCCACCCTCTACTACCTGACCACCTACCTGCTCGCGACGTCAGGTGTCTTCGCGGCGATCACCTACCTTGGTCATCGCTGGCCGATCTGGTCGCCCACCACGCCTCGCCCACCGCGAGAAGAGGTGTCGACCGTGGCCG
The DNA here is from genome assembly GCA_049433245.1 of Pirellulales bacterium. Lineage (GTDB taxonomy): Bacteria > Planctomycetota > Planctomycetia > Pirellulales > UBA1268 > M30B53. The sequence continues at coordinate 4,540 of JBMTLP010000142.1, read as the reverse complement.
ACCTGGACGGCCTGGCTTCGACCAACCCGGTGGTGGCGTTTTCATTGGCAGTGTTTCTGCTGAGTCTCGCCGGCGTGCCGCCGCTGCCAGGCTTCTGGGGCAAACTCTCCCTCGTGACATCGCTGCTGGAAGTTGACTGGGGCATGCCGGTCACAGCGGCTGGCCGAAGGGTCTGGTTCCTGATCCTGGCGATCACGCTCGTGATCAATGCGGCGATTGCCGCGGCGTACTATCTGCGACTGATCGCGGCGATGTACTTCAAGCCAGCCGATCGCGGCGTGCAGGCCGACGGCGGCCTCTCCGCAGGATTGGCCATGCTCGGCTGCTTGGTCGTGGCGGTGATGGCAACGCTCTCACCACGGATGCTCGCTGCCGAGAAGAGTGTGCCCGCTCAGCCTGAACCTCCCTCCGTTGTCGCCTCCCTCGAAGTTTCGCCCCATGACTGACGCCACAATCTCGCCAGAAGCCGTTCGCAAAGCCCTCGCAGACTTCAATGATCCCGAAAGTGGCCGGCCACTGGCCGAGATGGATCAACTTCTTGCGGTTGAGGCGGCTCCCAACGGCATTCGCGTCGTTGTTGGGCTCACGACCCATTCGGCCATCATTTGGAAAGCCACTCGGGGCCGCATTGAAGAACGGCTGCGAAGCACGTTTCCCAGCGTTGCGCAAGTCAGCGTTGAGATCGCAACCCATGAACGCCCTCCCATGAAGCTCGGCCAAATCGGCCTAGAGGCGAAGAGCGTCATCGCTGGGGGGAGCGGAAAAGGGGGCGTGGGGAAGAGTACGATCGCCGCCAGCCTCGCCATTGGTCTGGCGCGTGCCGGCTCCAAGGTGGGTCTGCTCGACGCCGACGTCTACGGCCCAAGCATTCCACATCTCCTCGGAGTTTCTGGTCGGCCGCAGGTTGAGGACGGACGCATTCAGCCGCAGTTCTTCTCGACCGACGACGTTCAGATGCCGGTCATGTCGATCGGCTTGCTCGTGCCTCCCAGCGAGGCGGTCGTGTGGCGTGGCCCGATGCTGCACGGCGCAATCACACAGATGCTCCGTGATACGGCGTGGGGCCCTCTGGACTATCTCGTGATCGACATGCCACCCGGTACAGGTGACATCGCTCTAACGCTGTCGCAAATCCTGCCACTCTCTGGAGCTGTCGTAGTCTGCACGCCGCAAGACGTGGCGCTCCTCGACGCCACCAAGGCGATCACGATGTTCCGCAAAGTGAACATCCCTGTGCTTGGCATGGTGGAGAACATGAGTTTCTTCCTGTGCCCAGATTGCAACAAGCGTTACGACATCTTTGGCTCTGGCGGAGCCAAGCGTGCAGCGGCCGACTTTGACATCCCCTACCTCGGCGACGTACCGATCCAGAGCGCCATCCGAGAACAGGGCGACGCAGGACGCACCGGCGAGAACTTCACCAACGAGCAGAGCCGCCCCTACCTCGAGGCCATCTGCGAACGGGTCGTGACCGGCCTCGCCGCCAAGCACGCCGCCGCCCCCCCGAAGCCCTCCCTCCCCGTGCTCTAGCTTCCCGTGGGAAAAGCCCTCGATGGCCATTATGCGCGGCACGAAACGTGCCGCCTCAGATGGCCGGTGTTGGGGAGTTGTTTTTTAAGAAGGCAACACCGACGTCCAGTGTAGGTCGGGGTGCCCGCAGCGAACGTCCCGCCCATGGGCTCCGGGCCGCCCCAAGCGTCCGCCGCAGCCCCTGGCCCCCGGCCGCAGACCGACGCCGCAGGCGGCGGACAGGCCGTCCTCATCCTTCAGCGAGGGGCAGCCCAGTGCTCTCGGCCGGGGCTATGGAAGCAAGCGAAGCCCGGAGGGCGAGAGCGCCGTGGACATGCAGCGAGCGAAGGGCATGGATGCCCGCAGCGAACGTCCCGACCGAGAGCACCGGGCCGCCCCGAGCGCCTCTACGGCCCCTGCAGGCTCCGATAGCACGAGACCGCAAGCACGACGAAGAGAATCGCCATGTATTCCTGACCGTTCGTAAACGCCCAGTAGGCGACCAGCCCTCCGGTCACCGCTCCTACCATCGCCGCAACTCGCGTGGCATCGCGAACGCCCCCGAGCAGCAAGCCTTCCCGCATGATCTGGCCACCATCCAGAGGTGGCACAGGCAGCAAATTCAGCAGCGGCCAGAAGACGTTGACCTGGAGCAGGAAAATGATGGTGATCGCCAGCGTTCGGTTCGGCAAAGGGTTGCCGTCAAAAAGGCCCAGCGCCGTGCCGACCGTCTCGATGGGAAAGGGCACACGGTAACCGCCAAGCTTGAGGAGCAGCACCAGGCCTGCAGTCACGGCAAGTTGGGCGAGTGGCCCGGCGGCTGAGACGGCGATCCGCTGAATCGGCTGGCGGACGCTGCTGCCTCCCCACCGTGCTGGGATCGTGATTCCGCCGAAGTGCACAAGCACCACGCGACTGTCGACGCCATATCTGCGATAGGCGAGCGCGTGCCCCATTTCATGCACGAGAATGTAAAGAACCACGACTCCCATCCAGATGATGAGGTAGCCTAAGAGTTGCCGCTGCTCCCCGCCCGCGAGCGCCTGGCAAACGCTCCATCCGAGCAAGGCCGCTGCGGCCCAGAACCAGACCGACACACGCACCGAAACATCCGCAAGGCGAAAGTGGAGATCCGCTTGGGTTGGCTGGGGTTCGACGGTGAACACGGCAGTGCCCTCTCGTGCTGATGAACAAGTGCGTTGACCCGTAGGAAGGACGCCTTATGCCGCCTGCTCGTTCGTGGACGAGAGCCCCGGATGGCACAGCGCGACTGGCTGCTCGGCGATCTCGATCACCGCGGCCGCCGCACGGTCAGCCGATTCACCCTGCGACACCGTCGCGGCAATGTCTTTAAGGCGTGCCACCACGCCCCGGTGTGCTGCTTCATCTTCCACCCATCGGCACGCATCCGCTGCCATCTGCTCGGCCGGATCCTGCACGCACAGGTATTCCGGGTAGATGGCCTCAGGATCGGCAGGCTTCACCCCCCGGGGAGGCAACCACTGCCCGCGGGCCTTCCCAATCGGCTCGTCGACCGCCAGAAGATTGACCAGCGTAATGAACCGCGCGTGCCGAAACCAGCTTTGCACGACGTACGCAAAGCCGCTCACGCGATACACGATCACCGTGGGCACCTGCGCTGCCAAGAGTTCCAGCGACACCGAGCCGCTGACGGCGAGCGCCACCCTCGCCTGCCCGATCAGCTGCCTCGTCTTGCCAATCTCGACCGGGAACGAAAGGTGTCGGCGGTTGAGTTCCTGCTGAATCTTCGCTGCATGCCGCGCGTGCAACGCACCAATCACGGGCTGTGCCTGTGGGCAGCGTGCCTTCACACGTTCTGCGGCGGTCAGAAGCGTTCCTAAGTTCGCCTCGATTTCTTGGCCACGTGAGCCCGGCAGGAGCAGCACCAGGGGAGCCGCCACATCACCGGGTGCCATGGTCTGCTCGTCAGCGGCCTCCTGCCGAGCCACCAACTCGTCGAAAAATGGATGACCAACCAAAGTCGAAGAAATACCCCTCGCGGCAAACCACTCCTGCTCGAACGGCAAAGCCGCAAGTACGTGATCCACGAGCCTTCGCATTTTGCGGCTCCGCCAACTGGCCCAGGCCCAGATCTGCGGCGGGCAGTAGAACACCACCGGGATGCCGTGTCGCCTCGCCCGCCACGCCAACCACCAGTGGAAACCGGGAAAGTCCACCATCACCAGCACATCGGGACGGTCATCCAGAAACGACCGCTCAGCCCGCCGTGCGAGGTCGACAAAGCGGTGGATATTGAGCAGCACTCTGAGAAACCACATCACCGCCAAGCTGGTGAGGTCGGCCACGAGCGTACAGCCAGCCGCTGCCAACTGCGGACCACCGAGGCCCACAAACTCGGCTTCGGGGCGGAGATGCCGGATCGACCGCAGCAGCGCCGCTGCATGATGATCGCCTGAGGGCTCACCCGCCGAGAGAAACACCCGCAGCCGGTCGTGCCGATCGACCAGCCGAGACGAGCCGGGTCGTGCTTCCGCCGGTTGGCGCATAAAAAACTCCGTGGGAGAAACAACCGCTTCTCCCACGGAGTATGTCTCGCCAAGGGCCGAGGACCCTAGGTCAGTTTCCGAGCGGCAATGCCGCAACAAAGACTACTTCTTCTCAGGAACCTTGAAGCCCTTAGAAATGTCGCCGAAAACGAGGGCGATCTGGTCATCGCCTTCCGCCTTTTCTGCCTTACCCTTGCAGTTGTTGCAGCAGAAGCCCACCTCGGCATCACCGATCGTGATCACGGTCGATGGGTTCACGTCCTTGCCATTGAAGGGGCAGCCAGTCTGCACGAGTTCACCGGTGGCCACCATCTGCAGGTGGGCCTTGGCTGCATGCTCGGAAGAATCCTTCTTGAAGGCTGCCTGGCAGTTGCCGCAGCAGAAGTACACCTTGCCGCCGTCAAAGTCAGCCGACTTGTCTTGTTTGGCTGGCTGGCCAGAGATCGGGCAGGCGCAATCGGCAGGCTTCTTCGCTGCTGCAAACGCAACGGAGGCAGTCGCCA
>JBMTLP010000141.1:0-7602 GCA_049433245.1 Pirellulales bacterium | reverse complement strand
ACGTCTCGATGAACTCCCTGTTCCCGCTGTTCGAGCGGACGGTCGTGAGCCTGAGTCGGAAGTTGACGCACTCGAACGCCAACTCCTGCAAGAAATGGATCGTGATGCTGATCGCTTTCTCACCGAAACACTGATTCCTCTGGGTGTGGAGCATGACAAGCTCGAGCAGGTTGTTCGTACCTACGAACATCTGATCGATCGGAACCTGCTGTGGGTTCGCAGTGACCGGTTCTTTGATCTGAAAACCCTGCAGTTAGCCATCGAAGAGTTCGGAGCCTACGTGCAGCCGCCGCGACTGCTGGGGCTTGGTCGGGCGATTCGCGTGGCGGTTGTCGAGAGCTGGGCGCTTTTGGTTCTCGGCGTGGTTGTTGTTGTGGGCTTACTCGTCTTGCGACGCTGGTTCGTCAAACAGGTGGTGCGACTCGGTGGGCAGGCGGCCGGACGAGGGGCGCTGCGGCTGCAGACGACGCTGGCAGCGATGGCCTACACGGGGCTCGCGTCGCTCCCCTACTACCTGGCGCTGGTGTTCACCTCATGGTTCGTGTTGGCTGCTGGCGAGGAGCAGTCGTTTGCCCAGGCTGTGTCGGCCGCCTTGGGAAGAGTGGCGAACGTGCTTCTGCCACTGGAGTTCTTGCGGCAGTTGATTCGAAATCACGGCGTGGCGGCGGCGCACTTTGGTTGGTCGGAGCCCATGATCATGCCGGTGCGGCGGACGCTGAGGCGTCTGCTCTTTGTCTGCTTGCCGGTGGTTTTTTTCTGGTCACTGGTGGACTACGAAGTGGCCGGCCGCGACGAGTTGATCGCGGCATCGCGACTGCTGTTTATGGTCATGATGCTGCTCGTAGCAGCGATCTTCGCGGCCTTCGCTCACCCTGCATGGGGGATTCCGTGGGTCGTGGTTAAGAACAACGCTGCCGCGACGCAACTGGGGTGGGTGTGGCGGCCGATGGTCGTGGTCGTGCCGCTCGCGCTCGCGGGCTTGATGGCGTTTGGCTACGGCTACTCGGTGAGGCAACTTTCGGTCTCGTTCTATGAGTCGATCTGGGTGGGCGTGCTTGCGAGTGGTGTGCACGGCCTGGCAAAGCGTTGGCTGCTGATCTCACGGCGTCGCATGGCGCTTGAGGAGATGCGGGCCAAGGCTGCTGCCAGAGAGCATGCAGAGGCTCTGGGCGTTGCGGCGGCCGGCGGGGTGGAGCTCGTTGAATTCAATCAACTCGGAGTGAGCGAAATCAACGAGCAGACGCGTCGGTTGATCGATGCGGTCCTCTTTGTTTCCGTGCTGGTTGGGCTGTGGTGGATCTGGTCCCCGGTGCTGCCTGCCCTCGGCTTCCTAGAGCGTGTCACGCTCTGGGAACTGCATGCCGAAGACGGGACGGTCACGGGCGCCGTGACGCTGGCCAGCCTGCTGTTGGCTGTGCCGCTGGTGGTGTTGACGGTGATCACCGTGCGGAATACGCCGGGTTTGCTCGAGGCCGCGTTGCTTCGACACCTGCCGCTCGATACCGCCACGAGGTATGCCATCACGTCGCTGATGAGTTACCTCCTCGCAGGTCTTGGCATCTCACTGACCGCTGGAACCATGGGGCTCACCTGGGCTTCGATTCAGTGGCTCGTCGCTGGTTTGTCTGTCGGTCTTGGCTTTGGGCTGCAAGAAATTGTGGCGAACTTCATCTGCGGCATCATCCTGCTGTTTGAGCAACCGATTCGCGTGGGTGATGTGGTGACAATTGATGGTGTCGATGGAGTGGTCTCACGCATCCGCAGTCGAGCTACCACCGTGACCACCTGGGACCGTCAGGAATACATCGTTCCCAACAAAGACCTGATCACCGGTCGAGTAAAGAACTGGACCCTCACCGACTCCACCAACCGTGTGCAGTTCACCGTGGGTGTTGCCTATGGCACCGACACCCGTCGGGCCATGGAACTGATTCGGGAAATCTGTGACGCCCATCCCGATGTGCTGCGCGAGCCCGAGGCCCTGATCACGTTTGAGCAGTTTGCAGACTCCACACTCAATATCACGATTCGCGCCTACCTCAGTCAGATCGAGAAGCGGTTGGTGGTGATCAATGACATGCACATCGCCATTCACGAACGGTTTGCGGCGGAAGGCATCGAAATCGCGTTTCCGCAACTCGACGTCACGCTCAAGCGGGAGTCGTAGTTGTTGGCTCCGTCGTACCAGTGCGGGTGGGCATGTGTTCGGGGGCGCTGATACCCATCGAGAGATAGATGCTCATCATCGCATCGACGCTCATGTCGGCTAGCACGATGTTCTCAGCGGGAACGAAGAGCAGTGCCCCACCAAAAGGCACGGGCGCCGTAGGAACCATCACCATTTGGTAGTCACGTCCCTGCACCTGCACCCGTTCTGGAGAGACAAGAAACGCGAGCAGTCCACACTCGCCACCTCCTCCAAAAAAACAGAACACAGGCGACATACCACGAACCGCTTGGTTGTCTCCGGTGTTGAAGAGGTCCACCATCTGCTTGGTGGTGCCGTAGAGGCTGCCGAGTAATGGAATGCGTGAAAAGAAGGCGTCGGATACACGCACGAGCATGCGGCGGGCACCTGCCTCCATCGCAGCGCCGAGTAAGAAGATCACTGCGATGACGATCAGCCAGCCGATCAGGTAGGGCACGTGCGACTCCGGCCTGACGGAGAGCCCCAATCGCGAGAGGCCCTTCCCGATCACCGTGCCGGGGCCCAGGAATCCAGCAAGAAAATCAACGCCCCAGACCACCGAGCCAAGCGTGACCACCAAGGGAAGAAGAATCAAAACTCCGGCTAAAAACATTCCGGTGATTCGCTTCCAGATCCATCCGAGTTCTCGCATGCTGCGTTGCTCCGGTCTGCAAGGTTTCTGAAGAAAGCATGGCGAGCTCTGGCCAAAGCCCATGCTTTGAAGTTGAATGACGAGGGTTTCCTGAGCAGCGTAACGGCTCCGCGTGGATCGCGCCCTCTCCAGAACTTCTCGCACAGATCAGATGGCCGATATTCCAGATCCCTTCCGCGAAGACCGAGAGACTTCGGGCGTGCGGCAGTTCACGCTGGGCGGCGAAGTGATGCCGATGATCCTACGGCACGCCGAATTGAAGGCGGCGGCCAAGGACTGGAGGACGTTTTCCTCCGACGCTCCCTTCCGCGTGCCGATCCCGTCTGAGGAGCATCTGCGCAGTGTTCGGCAGTTGCCGATCGAGGTCGATCCACCCGAACACACCGACTATCGCCACCTCGTTGAACCGTTCTTCCTGCGGGCGAAGCAGGCAGACTTCGTTGCGCGGGTTGAGGCGATCGTGCATGACTTGCTCGATACCGCCACTCGCCGCGGCTGTGTGGAGGTGGTGAGTGAGTTTGCTCTTCCGCTGCAATCGCGAGCTCTGACGGTGCTGCTGGGGGTGCCCGAGTCGGAGGCCGAACGGTTTATCGGCTGGGGGGTGCATGTCTTCCACGGAGAGAGGGGACTTGATCAAGCGAAACAACTGGAGGCCTACCTCAACGCAGAGTTTGATCGGGCGGAGGCTGCTCCGGGAGACGACTTCTACGGCGTGCTGACGAAGGCCCGCTACCGCGAGCGGCCTCTCTACCGCGAAGAAAAAATCGGCTTTGCCAATCTGATGTTTGCGGGTGGTCGTGACACCGTGATCCACAGTGTGGCGGCGGCCATCGGTTACCTCGCCGAGCAGCCGGCGGCGCTCGCGTATCTGCGTGAAGACTCCGGGCGGGTGGTGCATGCTGCAGAGGAGTTCTTTCGGGCCTTCATGCCACTCACGCACATTTCGCGAACCTGCCCCATGGAGACCGAGGTGCATGGCATGCAAGTTCCACCTGACGGGCGCGTGTCGCTCTGCTGGGCGTCGGCCAATCTCGATGAAACGGTGTTTGAAGCAGCCGACGAAGTACGGCTGGATCGACGGCCAAACCCACACGTGTCGTTCGGCTTTGGAGTTCACCTGTGCCTCGGGGCGGCACACGCCCGCACGGTGATGAAAGCGGTGCTGACTCTGCTCAGCGAGCGGGTCGCGAGCCTGCGTGTGCTTTCCAAGCGCGAACGGGTGGAACGTACTGAATCCTACGAGCGGCAAATGGGCTACGACGCACTCGAGGTGGCCTTCGAGCCCATCGCATAGCGCGTCACCGAATGGCTATTTCTTAGCGGCCGAGTCCTGAGAGGTACCGCACGAGATCGGCGAGTTCTTGTCGCGAGAGATTGTCGACAAGCCCCTGCGGCATCAGGGAGGCTCCTGGGCTCTCTTCGTCAACGTCGGCGGTACGAATCGAAACGGTTTTGTCTTCGGCGGTGCGGAGTACCAGTTCCTCTTCGGTCCGAGAGACAGGAATGCCGGTGATCACCCGGCCATCGCTGGTGAGGACCACGAGGGTGTTGTAGCCCTCCTTCACGTTCTTTGCGGGATGGAGCACCGAGTCGATCACATAGTCCAGCGGGCTCGAGGCACCGATGGCAGTGAGGTCAGGGCCGACGCGGCCGCCGTCTCGGCGAACGCGATGGCACTTCACACACTGCAGTTTCTCCAAACGATAGAGGGCTTCGCCTCGCTCGGCGCTTCCCGACTCCGCCACGAAGGCGGCGAAGGAGGCCAAATCGCCTGCCGTCATGGCTGCAGTGGTGACGGGTGACTCTCCTTTGGCGAGGCTTTCGAGGAGTGGCTTCAGCCGCGGTTGCTCAACACCTGTTCCGCTGGTAATCGCCAGTCCGCGGATCAGGACGTCGCGGGGCAGTGCAGGAGAGCCGGCTATCGCGTCGGCCAGCCGATCGCCTCCACCGCGGCGGCTGAGAAAGCTGCGATAGACACGGTCTTGCACCGGTTCTGCCGGAGCGGTGGCCAGCAAGGAAACCGCGGCGGTTGCGGCGGCGTCGGGCTGACTGGCGACAAGAGCTTCGATCGCTGCGGCACGCAAGGCCGCGGAGAGGTTGGCGTCTTTGGCGAGGGACGTGAGAGGCGATGCAGACGTCTCGGCAGGTAGGCGTCCCAACGCCTTGATCGCCGCTTCCTGCAGCCACTCAGGGCGATTCACATCGGCCGCGAGCACCTGCACGGGCACAGCAAGACCGGTGAGCCCCCACGCGCCGACGGCTTCGACGGCTCGCACTGAGAGTGGGCCACCATCGGTGTGCAGGAGGTGGGAGAGGCTGGAGAGATCCCCCGCCGGCACCGTTCCGCGCGTGGCGGTTGCCGTGAGCAGTGAGCCGAGCAACGCTTCGGCACGCTGGAAGGGAGTCGCGGGATCCACCACCACATCAAAGGCCAGCCGGCTTTGCTCAGGAGTGCCGAGGAGTGCGATCGCGTTTTCTGCATCAGCGACGACCTGAGGAGTGAGTTGCTCACGGTTGCCGAGCAGCTTCACCACCCACGGGATGGCTGCTCCGCTCTGGGCGGCCTGGATGGCAAACAGCGCGCGTTCGGGCCGGTCATCATCCGCAAACGTGCCATCGAGCACGGCTGGCCTCCACACTGCTTCCAACTCGCGGGCTGCCAGCCACACGGCGTAGTCGAGGGCGTCGTCGCGGTCGTGATCGACCGCGTGGAGCAGAGCCTCGGCTGCAGGCAGTCCACCGATCGCGGCGAGCGCCCGGACCGACTCCAGCCTGACGAGCATCGAGGGATCGTCTGCGCCCGCTGCGAGGAGGGCCACGGGGTCGTCGAGTCGGTCAGCCCAGTCGACGGCCACGCGAGCCGCAGCAGCACGGCAGCGGGCGTCTGGCGAGGCAAGCAACTCGGCGAGCAGAGGCGAGTCGACATCGTCCTGGCTGCCACGGTCGATCGCCTGGGCGAGCCAGAGTGCCTCGAGCTTGAGACGATCAACGTCCGGGCCACTACCCGCGCCGGCGAGGCTCGCTGCCCAGCGGTCGCGTGCCACTCGCACCTCGCCGGGATCGCGCGACCAGAGCACACGCCGTGCCATGTCGCGGTCGTATCCGGAGGAAGACGCCAGGTGCCCCAGCAAGGCTTCGTTGGAGAGCGATGTGAAGTCGATGCGCTCGGTTAGCGGACGACCCTTGGCCGTGATCCGCCAGATGCGGCCATGCTCTCGGTCACGACGCGGGTCGCGGAAATCGACTTCCCCGTGCTGGATGATGGGGTTGTACCAGTCGGCAACGTAGATCGCTCCGTCGGGGCCCATCTTGACGTCGATCGGCCGGAAGGTCACCCGAGAGGAGTGGATCAGTTCGCCCAGCTTCTCGCTGGCGAAGCCTGACCCAGACTCCGTGAGCCGGAAGTGGCTGACGCGATTGGCTCTGAAGTCGTGGGTGATCAAGGTGCCCTGCGCGTCAGCAGGGAGGTGCGGGCCGTCGATCATCTCCAAGCCGCAGTATTTTGGGCTGCCAGGATTCATGCCGTGCAGGATTCGCGGCGTGCCCACGGCAGCTTGATAGGCCGCCCCCGGGAAACCGTAGTAGATGCCCTCACCACCTGCGCCGTCTGTGACGAGTGAACGTCCGTGGGGATCGAAGACATGTCCCCAAGGATTCACCCAGCCTCGCGCAAACACGTCCAGGGCGAGCGTCCGCGGCAGGAATCGCCAGACCCCGCCACCGTTGAGTCGCTTCACGCCCGAGGGTGTTTCCACATGACTGTGGATATAGATCGACTGATTGAAGAAGAGACGGGCGTCGGGGCCCCAGCGGAAGGTGTGCAGGATGTGGTGGGTGTCTTCGGCACCAAAGCCCGCGAGGATCACGCGACGCGTATCGGCTTTGCCATCGCCGTTGGTATCGGTGAGGTGCAGCATCTCAGTACTATTGGCCACATACGCCCCGCCGTCTCCCGGTAACACCGCCGTGGGCATCAGCAACCCGTCGGCAAACACCGTGTGGTGGTCGGCCACGCCATCGCCGTCGCGATCTTCCAGGATGGTGACCGTGTCGTTGGCAACCTCTCCCGGCTGGATCTGCGGGTAGACCTTCGACGAGGAAACCCACAGCCGCCCCTGCGGATCAAAGTTGATCTGCAGCGGCTTGGCGATCATGGGATCCGCCGCGAACAGCGTGACCTCATAGCCGTCGGCCACGGTCATCGCGGCGCGCTCGGCCTCAGGATCGGGTTCGGGGATGTCGGTGAGGTCACGCTGCGCATGAGCGGGTGAGAGGCCGGTGATCGAGAAGACTGCCGACAGGATGACAGCCCACGCTGCGCGAAAAGAGGTGCCCTGCATGGATGCGGCTCTCAAGAGTGTTTTGGTCGGGTGGGAAATGGTGTGGTGAGGCAAGGCTCAGCGAATCGTGGCCACGGCCGCCCGTACCTTGGCCTCGGCCTGTTCTACGAGCGGGTCGAACTGTGGGATCTCGACGGCGTTGTTGCCCTGCTCGTGACGACGGAAGAGGAAGAGGTAGGTCTCGTTGGCAGGCCGCCAGCGATGGAAGAAGAGTTCGTTCTTGGCAGCCACAAGCATTCGGATCGCTTCGATCTCACGGTCACTAGCAGCAGGAAGCGTGCGGCCAGACGATTCCACAAAGATGCGAGCAGCCGCCCAGTACCCCGCCGGAGTGAGGTGCAGGCCATCGACAGAGAATCGCGTCGTTGCACCTTCGGCCTTTGGGAATGCGGCGAAGAGGTCGACTAAACCGGCGTGTTGCG
>JBMTLP010000140.1:0-7629 GCA_049433245.1 Pirellulales bacterium | reverse complement strand
CGGCAGGGGACAGCCCCTGATTCTGCCCACATCGATTCGCGTGCTCGGAGATGGCGATCTCAAGCCAGCAGAGCCGGCTAGGCTTGGCAGCTTTCTCAGCGGTGGTGATGAGATGCGGCGGGTGATTGCAAAGGGCGTTGTGCAGGATGTGACGGAGGAGGCGACCCGAGATAACCGTTGGGTGCTACGAGTCGAGACGGGAATTGGCCACTTCTTTGTGCGGGTGCTCAAGGGGGATCGCTACAGCCCGCGAACACTGCTCGATGCAAAGCTGCAAGTCACAGGGCTCGTCACCAGTACAAGAAACTGGCGATCGGAGTTTGTCTGCCCGAGGCTCACAGTCCAGCGGCATGAAGATATCGAGTTTCTGAAGTCGGCTCCGGAAGACCCTTTTTCTGTCTCGGCTGTTTCCCTTGCCAATCTCAACACCTCCTCGTCGGAGGGCAGGCCCGTCCATCGGCGGCGAGTGGTGGGTACCGTGACCTACAACGACGGTCAGTCGTTGATGTACATCCAAGACAAGGATGTGGGCGTCCGGGTGCAAACGAGTGAGCCGAGTGGAGTCAGGGTTGGGGATCGGGTGGAGGTGGCGGGTTTCATTGATACCAGTGAGTATCTTGCGGGGCTTCGTGGGGCAGTGGTGCGCCGATTGGTTGATTCTCCGTTCAAACTGGAAGTGCCGATTCCGATCGTGACCGATGAGTTCGCCCGGTACCACCAGCGGGTTTTGCTCGGGCTGCGGATGCTGCCTCCACCGTTGTCGTGTGAGGGGCGGTTGACGCAACTCACTGGCGAGTTGCTCAACTTTCGCCCAGCGACAGCCCAGTCGCCCAATTTGCTTGAGGTGAAATGGGGCAACGCGATCACGACGGCATTGTTGCCAGGGAAGATAGATCCTCTTCTTCCTGGAACAGAGGTGACTGTAACCGGCATCGCGCGGGTGTCGTCGGATGCTGCTCGAGAAACGGTGAAGACGGTGTCGCCAACTCGCGTGGATCTGCTACTGCGGGATGCGTCGGACATCGAGGTGCTGAGCCGCCCAAGTTGGTGGACTGCACAACGCGTGATTGTGGCGCTCGGTGTCGTGGTGACAATTGCCATCGCTGCATTTGCGTGGGCCGTTATCCTGCAGCGGATGCTGAGGCTTCGGACGGAGCAACTGGCCGACGAAGTTCGCAATCGCAGAGATGCCGCGATTGAGTTTCAAGCGGCTATGCGAGAAAGAACCCGCTTGGCCGTCGATCTCCACGATACTGTGTTGCAGACCATGGCTGGGATCGCGTTTCAAATTGATGCCTGCCGAGGTTCGCAGCAGGAGGTTTCCCGGCAGTATTTAAACTACCTGGAGACGGCTGGTCGCATGGCCCGAAATGGCCAGGAGGATCTCAGGAATGTTGTGTGGGCGCTTCGGTGCTTGCCGCTTGGGGACGGCTCGTTGCTTGATGCGATGCGAGCGATCGCCCGTCAGGTGTCGCAGCGGTATGGCATCGCGATGCAGGTGGACTGCGACCGTGACCTGCCGCCTCTTGCGGATTTCGTAGCCGGCAATCTCTTACTGGTGATTCAGGAGGCGAGCCACAACGCGGTAAAGCATGCCCAGGCTGACCTGATCGAAGTCATTGCGTCGGTGAACGCTGTTGGCGACCGCGTGACGATTTTAGTACGTGATAATGGTATTGGCTTTGATGTCGAGTCTTGTCCGCTGGCCTCGGCGGGCCACTTTGGTATCGAGGGGATGCGGCAACGTCTGCAGCGACTGGGTGGGATTTTAGAGATCGACAGCGAACTTTCGTTGGGGACGGAAGTGCGTGCCGAAGTTCCTGTCCGGGTGTTTGATGCAGCGATTGCCTAGCAGAGGGCGATGCAGCGGCGATTTTGAAAGAGTGTGAACGCATGCCGTCTTCTCCACGACAACAGCTGCTGAAGCTGCTTCTGGTTGATGACCACGCCGTGGTGCGTTCTGGCCTCGCCAACATGCTCTCAGCTCAGCCAGACTTGCAGGTGTTAGCTGAGGTAGGTGATGGTGACGCTGCGCTACGCATCGCCGCCGAGCTGTCACCAGATGTTGTCTTGCTCGATCTGGTGATGCCTGGCATGGATGGCATCGAATGCCTGACGCGACTAAAGTCGCTTGATCCCCAGGTCAAGGTTCTGATGTTGACCTCGTCGGACATCGGTAGTGATGTTCGAGCCGCGATCAACGCGGGGGCCGACGGATACCTGACGAAGACCGTGTCGTCCGCTGTACTGGTTGAGTCGATTCACGCCGTGGCTCGGGGAGAACGTTTCGTTCGCGACGAGGTGAAGAGGCTGCTGGATGAGCATCCCGCGGCTATCCAGCTGACTCCTCGCGAAATGGAAGTGCTCCAGCTTCTGAGGAGGGGCATGAGCAACCCCGATATTGGAGCGATCCTCGGGATCACGCCACGAACGGCAAAGGCGCATGTTGCGGCTCTTCTCGTGAAGCTGAAAGCCCAAGATCGGGCAGAGGCGGTGGCGCGAGGGTTTGAATGGGGCCTGTTGCGGCCATAAGACGTCGAGCGATCTGGTGAATCACGCAACCTGGCCGACAGGCCAGTTTTTCCAAGGCCACGCTATGGCGATCATGGGAGCCGCTGCCGTCGCTGTCAGCGATGACGGGTGCAGTGAGCGCGGAACACGAAGGAGTGAGGCTTAAAGGAATGAAGACGATGCAGCCATCAATGGGTGTGGGACTGACGGTGTTCCTCGCTTTGGTGTTGGGGATCGGACTCGCGACAGTGACCCGAGCCGCAGACCAGCCCAATGTCGTTTTCTTCCTCGTCGACGACTTTGGGGCTCGGGATCTCGCCTGCTACGGCAGCACGCTCTACAAGACTCCACACATGAACAGACTGGCAGCCGAAGGGATGCTATTCACCGACGCGTATGCCGCCTATCCAAGGTGTGTGCCATCTCGCCAGGCAATTTTTTCTGGCAAGTATTCCTGTCGTGTCGAGTTGTCTCGTTCGGAAGGGGACCACCCGCTGCCGCTGAGGGAGGTGACTTTTGGTGAGGCCCTTCAGGAGGCGGGCTACCGCACGGGGTACATTGGCAAGTGGCACCTTGGTGACGAGGGGGGCGGTCCTGGAGAGCAGGGGTTTGAAACCGTGATCCATGCTGGCTCGGCGGGAGCTACGGGGAGTTTCTTCCACCCCTTCACCGTTGAAAAGGGAAGATCTGTCGTCAACCCATTGAAGAGCCGTGAGGGAGACTACCTCATCGACCGGATGACGGATGAAGCGGTTGCGTTTGTTGAGCAGAAGAGTGACAAGCCGTTTCTACTTGTTCTGTCGCACTACGCCGTGCACACGCCGCTGGAGGCCCCAGACGAGCTGACCGCGACCTATGAGCACGAGCTTCGTCGTGCTGGGATAGCTGTAGGCGGTGAAAGGGAAGACGCCGATCTCGTTCGCGATCGCCAGGGGCTGACAAAGACCCTCCAGAACAATCCAACGTACGCGGCGATGGTGGAGAAAACGGATGCATCCCTCGGCCGTGTTATGCAGAGCCTTGAAGATGCCGGCTTGGCTGAGAACACGATCCTTGTGGTGACCAGTGACCACGGAGGGCTTTCAACACGAGGCCTGGAGAACCGGCGTCCGCTCGCCACGTCGAACGCGCCGCTTCGTCAGGGTAAAGGCTCCATCTTTGAAGGCGGGGTTCGCGTGCCACTGATCGTGAAGTGGCCTGGGCGAACAGCTCCCGGCAGTGTGTCGGCGGTTCAGGTCAACGGTACGGACCACTATCCCACGATTCTCGAGATGGCAGGGGTGCCGCTGAAGCCGAATCAGCATGTTGATGGGGTGAGCTATCGCAAGGCCCTGGAGGGGGATGTCTCGCAGCGGGCTCCGATCTTTTTCAACAAGTGGATGGCGAGGCCGCAGAGTACGGGCGACACGCGGGCGATGTCGCTGATCGATGGCCGCTGGAAAGTGATCCTGTGGCTTGATGACGATGTTGTCGAACTGTTTGATCTTCGACAGGACATCGGCGAAACCAGCAGCCTTGCCGATGCTGAGCCCGCTCGGGCGCGAGCGATGCTGCGGGAGCTCCTAGCAACGGAGCAAGCAATCGGGAGCCTCAGGGAAAAGGGGCTTGAGTTAACACAGCAACGGATGGAGAAAGAATAGGAAGAGTGACTTCAACGAATTGCGGTGCATGCGTCAGGGGGTATGCGGGCACGAGGATGCAGGATGGTGCGCAAGGCCTTCGCTTTTTTGATTCTTGTTCTCGCTGCAGTTGAGACACACGCCGCTCCGCGGCTGGCCGGCATCTTTGCGGACCACATGGTGCTCCAGCGAGATGAGCCGCTGGCGATCTGGGGCTGGGCCGACGGCGGCGAAGCGGTGACCGTGTCGTTTGCTGGGCAGGAGGCCACCGTGGTGGCTGCAGATGATGGTTTCTGGGAGATCACACTCGCCCCTGTTGCGGCGGCGACATCTGGTCGATCCCTGCAGGTCTCGACGGGTGATGGAAAAATCATCCTGAAGGATGTGCTGGTCGGTGATGTCTGGCATGCCAGCGGCCAGTCAAACATGGCGATGACGGTTGCGGAGACGGTAACAGGCTTGCCGGCCGCTGAGCCGCTTGTGGATGCCGCGAATCTCGCGACGATTCGCTTCTGCAGGATTTCCGAGGGGGAGAGCCGTGAGCCGCTCGAAGATCTCCGCATTCCGGTCAAGTGGACGGTTTGTTCTCCAGAAGCGGTGGGTGGTTTTTCAGCGGCAGCCTTTTTCTTTGCGAGAACGATCCAGCGGGAGATCGGCGTTCCCATCGGGGTGATCGACTCCTCGCGAGGTGGCACACCGATCGAGCCTTTCATTCCACGAGCGGCGTACAGAGGTCATTCCACGCTGGAACGCGAGTTGGAACTCGGGGACCGGGAGGATCTTGAAGCGATCTGGCGGCTGCCAGGAGGTGTCCGAGCCCGCGATGCCAACTGGCTACCCGGGCGGCTCTATCACTCGAGGATCGTGCCGATTGCACGACTGGGAGTGCGGGGGTGCGTTTGGTATCAGGGCGAATCAAACGCGGGTGTGCAGGAAGACCCGCGTGATTACGAACACAAGATGCGGGCGCTCGTGCAGGGCTGGCGAAAAGCGTTTGGTGATGACGAGCTCCCATTTTTTTATGTGCAGTTGCCGGGAAGTGGTGCTGGGGCGGGCTGGCCGTACCTCCGCGAGCAGCAGCGATTGGCTGGTGATTTACCGCACGTGGGCATGGTGGTCACGGTTGATCTCGAAGGGGAGGGGATTCATCCGCCCAATAAAGTTGACGTGGGTTGGCGACTTGCGGCGTGGGCCCTGGCAGACCCGATCGGAGCGGTTGGGCCACAGGCTGGTCCGAGACTCGCTGGGCACGAGGTTCGTGGCTCCGCGATGGTGGTCAGGTTTGCCAACGCGGATGCTGGTCTGATGGTCGCCAGGAAGCATGGACTTGAGCCGCCGCAGGAAATCGCAGATGCGGAACTCGGTGGCTTTGAACTGCTTCACGAGGACGGCACCTGGCATCCCGCTAAGGCGGAGGTGATGGGGACGAGCGTGAAGGTTCGCTGTGCGTCGGTTACCCAGCCGCGGGCCGCCCGCTATGCCTACGCAGTGACGCCTGATGGCTCTCTGCTCTACAACCGTGACGGCTACCCAGCCTCACCGTTCTGCACGGACCCTTCGGTCTTGAGGTACGATCCCGATCTCCCGGAGTGACCACAGTTGTGTCGCGGCGGGAAGGTGTGGCCTGAGGCCAGCGCATTGCTGAGGCTGCGGTGGCGAGGCGAGGCGGCGCGTTTTGAAGCGATGAACCCGCAACGCGAACAAAAACGACGAGCAAGGAATTACGGCATGCGAATGATGACAGCGATGGGATGGACGGTCATGGCGATGATGCTCGTCACGCTGTGCACCACGTCAGTTCAGGGGCAACCGCCAGATGGCAACCGCCGCGAGCGAGCGCAGGCGGAGCCGTCTGGCCGCGATCCGGGCCGGCCCGAGGGCCCGCGTCGCGGGGGTTTCGGCGGCCCGATCGAACTTGCGCCGGACGATGTGCAGGTGTTTCCTGATCCAGACGACCGCATCGTTGCCCGCCGCGACGGCATTCCGCATGGTCGACTCGAGATGATCGAGTACGCATCGAAGACGGTCGGCACCACCCGGAAGTTGAATGTCTACACGCCGCCTGGGTATTCGACGGACCACACCTACCCGGTGTTGTATCTGCTCCACGGGATTGGCGGAGATGAGACCGAATGGGAGCGGTTTGCCACCCCCGACATGCTCTTTGACAACCTGATCGCCGACGGCAAGGCCGTGCCGATGATCGTCGTGATGCCGAACGGAAGGGCGCAAGTGAATGATCGAGCAGAGGGAAATGTGTTTGCGGCGGCCCCAGCCTTCGCCGCTTTTGAACGTGATCTGCTCGACGACGTGATTCCTGCGATCGAGTCGCGCTACTCGGTGGCGGCCGATCGCGAGCAGCGAGCGGTTGCCGGGCTGTCGATGGGGGGAGGCCAGTCGCTGAACTTCGGTCTCGGTAATCTCGATACCTTCGCTTGGGTCGGCGGTTTCTCCTCTGCGCCCAACACGGAGCCCGCGGCCGAGTTGGTGCCCGATCCCGAGGCAGCGAAGTCACAATTGCGGTTGCTCTACCTCTCCTGCGGCAACAAGGATGGCTTGATTCGCATCAGCCAGCAGGTGCATCGCTATCTCGATGAAGCGGGGGTGCCGCACATCTGGAACGTCGATAGCCACGGCCACGACGCCACGCACTGGCGTAACAACCTCTACGTCTTTGCGCAGCGGCTTTTCGTCGATGAGGCGGATGACGCAGCGTCACCCTGAGCGGTGTGCCGCCGCAAGAGTCCGTGGGACGGGCTCGCGTCTCCGAGGGATCGAGCCAAATGCCGTTGGCGAAGTGGTGGATCTCGTGCCATAACTCCCCGCTGCCCGAGCCACAGCGGAGGATCGTTGTGGTGTCGACGGCGATGCGAGGACGAATCGTATGGTGCGGAGCAAACCGGGACGGTGGAAGGTGGCTGGTGCCGGAGGACCACGGCTTGGCCGCTTGAAGTTCCCGAAGCACGGGCTGCTGATTTTTTTGATGCAGATTGGGCTGCTGCTGTTTGCTCCGCTGTCAGATACAGGGGCTAGGCTGACGCCGGGTGTGTTTGCCGTCGTGTCTCAGGCCACCGCTGTCGCCACGATTTTCCTACTCGGGTATCGCCGCATTTCGATCGCGGTGGGGCTGGTGGCCCTCATTGCCTTGGGGTGGGCGGCGATCCATGTCATTACCTTGGAAGGGGTACGACTGCCTCCCACGCTCGTGCTCATCAGCACCTATGCCGTAGGCGCGTATCTCTGCGTGCAGCACGCGTTTATGACGGGTGTGGCGAGCAAACAGCGGATCTACTGTGGGTGCGCGGGATTCGTGATGCTCGGCATGATGTTCTCAGCCATTCATGCCGTGTCGCATGTGATGCTGGGGGGCATCTATGCCCTGCCACTGGAAGTGGAGGGCACCCGGTCGACGCGTTGGATCGATTTTGTCTGGCTGAGTTACGCTACGCTCACCACGGCTGGCTATTCCGACCTGGTGCCTGTCGGTGGGCTGCCTCTC
>JBMTLP010000139.1:0-7660 GCA_049433245.1 Pirellulales bacterium | reverse complement strand
CCGCAGTGGCCACGGCACCACCGCCAGAACCTGCTGAGTCGGAGATGGTGACAATTGGAGCCGACTGGTAGAGCACGCCCGGGTTGGTAACCTGCGCCGCGAACACGCCGTTGGTGACGATCGCGGTGGCATCTGCCGGAACGACAAAGTCGGGCATGCCAGGGACGGAAAAGACAACGGTAGGGTTGGTGTAGCCGCTGTTGAGTGTCGCCGGGGGTCCTATCGAGACGACTGGATTGACGTACCCGCTGCCGCCCGCAGTCACTGTGATGCCCGTCACGACGCCGTCTGCAGAGACGGTGACGGTAGCTAGGGCACCGCTCCCCGTTCCTGAGGCATCGCTGATCGTGACCATGGGTGGCTGGAGGCTCGTGTAGGTGGCGCCTCCAAAAGTGATGTCGATTCCGGTGATCACGCCATTGCTGGCGACCACGTTAGCTGTCGCCTGATGGTTGCCCACAGCCACTCCGGTGATCAGACCGGAATCGTCAGTCAGCACCGTCGCAGTCGCGCCCACACCGGTGTCATCGACGATGGTGGCAAGAGGCACCGGCACGAGCGACATCGACAGCCCTGTGGCCACGGCAGGTGCTGCCACAGTGATGCGAGGTCGCACATACCCCGATCCGCCCGACACGATCGTGATGCCCGTCACCACGCCATTGACGAGTGTTGCGGTTGCCACCGCTCCACTGCCGTTGCCCTCGCTGTCCGTGATGGTGATCAGTGGAGCAGCGGCATAGAACCCGCTCCCGTCGATCACTTCGGCTCCTGTGACCACTCCGCCCGCCCACCGAGCCGACGCAGTGGCAGCGGTGTTGTTGCCGATGATGGTGAACACCGGCGCGGTGTAGCCGGCGCCAGGATCAACGAGATTGATGCCGCTGAGCAGACCCGTGTTGGGGTCAAGCTGCGCCAAGGCTGTCGCGCCGCTGCCTGTGCCGCCAGCGTCAGTGATCGATACGACCGGGGGTGTGGTGTAAACCTGCGTGCCTGCCTGCAGAGTAATCACGTCGGAGACATATCCGTCGATTCCGTACCGCTGACTCCCGGCTGTCACGATGATTTCCGTCAACACGCCCGTGGTGATCGGCAGGGCTACGGCCTGCTGCTGTTGGTTGGCGAGGGTGGCACCGGTGGTCATCACGGAGGCATCGAGTGCGAGCGTGAACTGCCGCGTCGCGGCAATCGAGACGGGCACATCATCCGCACCCGACAGCGTCAGGTCCGACACTCCCGGCACGTTGAGTGCGGAAATCGCCTCGGCTTCAATCGCGACGTCAGCCGAACTCGTCGACAGATCGGCATAGCTGACGTCGATGGTAAGCCCGCCGGCATACTGCAAACTGACCAGTCGAGATGGGCTGCTGGTCTGCGTCGCTGCGGTGAGGAACGTGCAGGCGTAGGTGCGGCCGGCGGTAACCGCACGCTGAGTGCCCGTGGCTGTCGCCGAAAACACGTCGCCCATGCTGAGGGCGTCGTTGAGACCCGCCGAGACAAGCCAGTTGCCCCCACTGCTTGTTGCCGCCCGGCCCACAATGCCAGGGAAGGCAGCGGATGTGGCGATGCCACCACCGGTGAGCAGCTCCACGTTGATCGTGGAGAAACCCATTACATAGGACCCTGTTGGCGATAGGCCAGCGAGCAGCGATGACGCGAAGGAAACGGGAAGGCGTGCCACGCCGGATGTGGTCAACTCCTGAGAGTTTGCCGCTCCGACCAACCTGTACGTCGGTTCGGCTGCGGTGCCTTCCACGGCGAACACCAGGGGCGTCACAAACGCAGAGCCAACACCGATGGCCAGTTCGGCCTGGACCTGCATCGCAGTGGGCACGCCGCTGCCACTGAAGGTGGTGGCTGAATCGATCATCACCGTGCCAACGGCAGAATCGAACACCGCAGCGTTGCTGTCGCTCACGCTGCTCCCACTGGTCGTCGAGGCGATGATGTCGAGTGAATGGACGCCGTCACGAACGAAGGTTGCCACGGATCCGGCGGTCACGAGAGAAGCGGCCCCCGCCGACATCCACGAGGATTCGGTCGCAGCAGCCTGCATGGCAATCACACCGCTCGCAGCGTTCTGGAAGCCAAAGAGGTAGGTCGCGCCCGGGGAGAGATCGCCAAGGGTTGGAAAAAACAGCGACTGCTCGTTGAGCCCGGTCTCACCCACGGCGATCGCGTCACCGACCGCCGCCACGGTGTAGTCGTCGGCCTCCGTTGCTTGGAGCAGCAGCGGCGTGATCGTGCCCGTGGCGTTGGCAAAGAACCGCACAGAGGTTGGGAGAAAAGCCGTCGTGTAAGCGGCACCCGTGTAAACAGAAATCCCTTGGTTGGCAGTGGCTGTTTCCGGCCGTGCCACCGAGCCGCTACCCGCCTGGGCCAGACCAGTGAAGGCCGTCAGGGCCGCCACGCGACCACTGGTGAGCGCAGTGCCAGAAGACTCACCAAACTCCATGCCGAGTGCCAGCGATGCTCCGGTTGCCGCGGAGAGGTTGCCAGAAGTGAAGAGCCAGGCTCCGTCGGCCGACGTGTCGTCGATGCCAATCGTGCCGGCGAAACTCTCACTGGTCGAGAGGACGTTCGCCTCCAAACTCATTGAACGATCCGTGAAGCCAAGTGCGTAGTTCACACCACTTTGCGGAGTGAACCCAGGCAGTACCAACGGGGCTGTCTGCAGTCCGGAGCGGATCACATCGATCGAACGGCCCGCAGCCACGAGGGTGTAGACAGCTGATAGTCCGCTGCCCGCGACCGAGAACAGAAGCGGAGTCACCGATCCGCCGGGAGCGTTGGCCACGAACTGGATCGCCGCGGGGAGCGTGGCTGCGGTGTAGCTCTTGCCAGCATCGATCGACAGCTGCCCGAGCGAGAGTTCCTTGCCTGTCAGAGCAGATGGTGGTGCAACCTGGCCGACGTGGCCCTGCTGGCTAAGGATTTCGAGCATGCCGCGAAGCGTCGAAAAGGTCGCAGCTGAGCTCATCTCTGACGAGAGGTTGTTGAAGAGCTGCACATCGTCGATGGCTACCGCGGCATCGCCCGTCCCGATGGCCTGGAAGGCGATCGTGTGCGTGCCTTCGCTGAGCGTGAAGGTCGAGGTGGTGAACTGCTGCCAGGCAGCGGTGAGCAGATCGCTTTCGGTGACCGTCATCGCAAGCTCGTCGTCGACATACACCTCAAAGCTGATGGCGGGTGCGTCACTCTTTTGCACAGCAGAAAAACCGAGCTGATAGGTGCCGGCCGCCACGCCGTAGATCGTCTGCGTGGCCGTGCCATCGGCTTGAAGGAATGCAGCCTGCTGGCCAGCGGGGGCTGCAGGCGCATACCAGTCGCTACCGTTGCGAGCCAGACCCGCTGTGCCTGTGAAGACCCACTGCCCTCCCGACGGGTTGATGACGTAGGGCGTGGAGGCGGTACCTGCATAAGGCCCCTCAAAGCTGCCATTCGTCAGCTGCAACGCGGTGGTCTGCTCGGCAAAGAAGCCGAGGGCGGACAGGGCGTTGGCCGTTCGCGTGCCGATTGGGTAGTCACCCGTGTCGGGATTCAGTGGCGACATGCTGAAGCCGGTGATCGAGGCATCGGTGGCATAAAACTCGAGAAATCCGGGCCGGCCAGGCACTTCGCGACAGGAGAGCCCCGAGCCTGCCAGTCGCTCCGCAAAAACAGAGGCGATGGGGGCGGCAAGCAGGCCGCTTGCGGCATCAATGCCTGTGGTGTCGGTGGCGAGATTGCCGAGCAGATCGACCGAGTCGCTTGCGTCACCCCGGCTGACCACGAAGGTGGCCCCGTAGTTGTTGGTCGGGAGCCAGCCAGTCACACGGCTCGAGGCGGAGATCGTCAGCAGTCGCTCGGTGAGCAGGTCGGCGACACCATCGAGATCGGCTCCCCAGTCATAGTCCAGGACATCGCTGGAAAAGGGAACGGTCATCCAGGAGGTGCGGTCGAGGCCACTCAGGCTCCCGCCAACATTTCGCAGACCGGTCGAGACGAGCGCCGGAAGATCGAGCTGCGCCAGGGCCAGGGTGTGGCCCATGTTTTCCAGCGTCCAGAGCGGCTGCGGATAGCCGCTGGCCGTGGTCCAGGTGGGGGCTGCGTAGGCTAGTGTTGCGGTGGGGGCGGAAGCGCCGGCGGGAAGCGGCACACCTGCCACTTCGCCCGCAAACGGGAAGGAGGCTTCCACCGAAACCGTGCCCGACGCCGGGAAATAGTCGCTCGATGCCTGCGTGATGTTCAGTGGCGAGACGGTGGTACTTGTAGCGGTCGTGCCGCCAGGCGATGGGGTGGAGCCACCTGGCGAGAGGAGCTGGGCCGTTGCTGTAGCAGCGAGCGTGTAGGACCCGCCGACGATACGCGTATCGAGATAGCCCAGGCCTGCATCGATGTCGATGGCGTCTTCATTTGTGGTAGCGGTCCACGATGCCGACACCCCCGTGAGGAGGTCGCCTGCGGCGTTGAGCGCGAGGGTCAGCTGAAGCCGTCCTGAGGCTGTCACGGGAATGGTGGCCGTGGGCCCGCGGCGAAGTTTGAGGACCTCATCAAGAGTGCCTGTGGAGACAACCGCCCGATAGATCTGAGATGGGCTCCAGGTGATCACGACGCCATTCTGAGACAGCAGGGATGTCAAAGAACTGCTGGTCACAATCGTCGATGCGATGGCGTTGCCATCGGCATCCAACGTCATCCGCACCGCATCGTTGGTATTGCCAGAGGCATCAACGAGCGTCGATCCACTGGTGTCGTCTGCCTTGTAATAGGCCAACAGGCCGGGGTGGCTGCCCTGGAGCACGAGGTTGAAGTTCGCGGCAACCTCGACGGCAGACAGCGGCCGAGACCAGATCCGCAGCTCATCCTGCTGGCCCTGCCAGGCGGGGTCTTCCGCCCAGTTGCTTCTTCCCCAGTAGTTGTTGGCTCTTGGCACGTCGGCGACGGGGCCGATGCCAGTGAACGTGTCGCTGAGGGTGCCGTCGAGAAACAGCTGCGCCGTCGTGCCGTTGACTACGGCTGAAACATGGTGCCAGTTGTTGGCTGAGATCGGCGTGGTGGAGGTGTAGGTGACGGCACCAATCCCGAGGCTGACCAGGCCACCTGCTCCCAGCGAGAGCACGATGTTGTTGTCGCCACTGCCCTCGGCCGCACCGAAATCGATGATTCGCTGATTCCCTTGAGAGAGGTCACTCGTTGCGAGCCAGCCCTGGATCGTGAAACCCCCCATTGATCCAAGCTGCAAGTCGGGGAGCTGGGCAAACCGAGGGGCGTCTGTCGAACTCTGCAGGCTGTTGCCGGCCGAGGTTGAACTGCCGGCGTTCGAGGGCAGGATATCGGCCTGCCAGAGACCAGTTGCAGCGATCGTGTTGGCCACGGACTGCACATCGGCAACGGTCGGAAAGGGATAGCGGCTATCGAAGTCGCTCCAAGTCGTCTGCCCATTTCCAGAGTCGTCGAGGCCGAGGATGTCACTGAGCCGGGCGGGTAGCATCTGCGCGGGTGAGACATCAAGGCCCGGAACCTGTGGGATATTCTCTTCGGCAAGTCGCAGGCTCGCAGCGATCTCTGAAACCCCACCGAAAGCGAGCAGCCCCGATTGCGTCGCCGACACAAGAGAGGGGCCAAACGCATTTGGATTTTCGAACGGGTTGGCATTCGCGATCAGCGGGTTGTCTGCCTGCAGATAGACGAAGTTCTTGTAGCCGGTTTTGAAGGCATCGTTGATCGTGGCGTTGCCGAGGACACTCGAGTCTCCCCAGGTGCCGATGTAGGGAACGAAGGGCGCTGCCTGCTGATAATCGCTCTGGTTGAGTACTTCCTCCGTTGAATACCAGAGGGTTCCGTCGGGCTTGTAGGCGTAGATCCAGAGGGATTGGCCGCGGATCAAGACGCCAAAGGTGGCAAACTGCTCAGTCGGAGCGCCTCCGATCTCATCCCACTCGCCCAGCACCGTGTCGTAGTAGGTGCTGTCGGTTGTCCAGCCGGTGAAGGGGCCGCCCCCGCCCCGGCCAGTGGGCAGGTTGATCTGCGGGCCCACTTTCCCGCCACCGTTCCAGCGGGTCTCCATGATGTCGATTTCACGGCTCCAGGCGGCATCACCGGGAGCGCTGCCACCCGCAGGGCTGCCGTCGGAGTAGAAGTCGACACCGACACGCGGATCGAATCGTTCCGCTAAGTAAAAGGTTTCTACGAAGGAGTTGTCGGAGGAACCGGTGGAGCCAATTTTGATGTCCATCTGCCAGAGGCCGTCGAAGCCAGAACCCGGCCCGTAGCTTGCCTGGTAGTTGGCGTCGAGCGTGACCGGATAGGCCCGGCTGCCATAGTTTGTGCCTCCGGGAAAGTTGATGGCCTCGTTGGACTGATAGGCCACGCCGTCCTCAATTGTCCATCTGCCCGGCTCTGACCCATAGTCGATTGCCCAGAAACTCTGACCTGGAACGGCATCGATGCTCGTGTTGCCCATGCCACTGGTCCAACCGGCGTTTGAAATCACGGCTGGAGCGAGGTCGATCGCGAGGTCTTGCCAGTTGTTGGCGTAGTTGTCTGCAGCGGAGTCGGCAGCGTTGTAGGAAAAGACAGCGAGGTTGCTGGTGTCATAGAGGTAGTTGTAGCCGTTATCGTCGGTACCTATGGCGATCACCGAGTGCCCGAGGATCTCCGAACCTCCGGCTGTGAGGATGTCAAACTCGAAGCCCGTCCCCATGATCTCGCTGAGCTGGCTGCCGGCTGCGATGACCGTGCCGACGGCCGGACTCGCATCGGTTCCGTTCACGGCAGTGAACGAAATGTCGTAGGGAGAGTCGTTGTTCCACCCCCAGGTGGGCAGGTTGACTGTGATCAGCTGCCCCGAGATGTACCACGGGGAATCGTTGAGGTTCTGCGAGTAGCCGATGTCCCACTGAAAGTTCAGCAGGTTGTTGCTGTCGACGAGCCATTGGCTGCCTACATCGCCCTGGACGGAAACTGAGGCCGTGCCGATCGAGGTGCTGGCATCACTCGGATCGCTGCGAACGTCAACGACGTAGGTTTCAAAAACCGAGTAGTTGTAGTTGAAGCCCGGCCTGATCACGCTGGCCTCTACCGGAGCGAGCGTTCGTCCTGCCTGCTCGGTGCCTTCAACGAAGACCAGGGCGTAGTCAGACTGGTTGACCAGATTCCATAAGGAGTACGTGGCCAGCATCGCTCGCCGTTCCAGCTGCTCGACAGCGAATCCGCTGCTTGCCAGGCTTGCTGTTGCCCGACGCTGTTGACGGTGTCGCCGCCGGCGGGCAGTTTCGCGGATTGTCTTGCGTGGCGGGCGCGGCAGGCTGGGCATAGTGTGCTCCGTTGAACCGCCAAAGAAGCGCAACTGCAGACCACGCGGCCAGCCAGCTGACACGTCTTAGGAAAAGCTCTTGAGGGACGGCATCTCCGTTCTTACCACGCACGTTGCCAGCGACGGCTTGAGAAACCCGCACGCGCGCACGAAACGGCCATACCATGCACGAAACAGAGATTTGCGGGCAGAATCCCCGCTTGAGAGCAAGCGCGCGTGGCAAACACCAAGAACGATGTCAGGCCACGATCCCGCGAGTCACCCGTCCGCGCACATCGGTCAGACGGAAATCGTAGCCCGCATGGCGGTAGGTGCGGCGGGCGTGTGCATTCGCTGATTGGCAGCGAATCCAAATGGGAAGCG
>JBMTLP010000138.1:0-7694 GCA_049433245.1 Pirellulales bacterium | reverse complement strand
AAACCTCGCTTCGCCATCGTGGCTTCGCTCGGTTTCCTACGCCGCTCGATTGGCAGGAGCGCCCCTCTCCGACCCACAGAGTTCCCGGAAGGTCCCATTTCAGGGGGCTCCCGCTCAGCGTGCCGGAGGCGATTGGCTCGATCCAGCAGCTTCTTTAACGTTGGTTAACCTGGGCCATGCTGGCGATCGCCTTTATTTCGCCGACCAGCCTGGTTTGGGTTCGGCGCGCACGAGTGGTGCGGGAGCCTGGCTTCTGATCGCCTCGGCCTCGGCGGCAACGGCTGAGCCAGCAAGGTGTTCGAGTTGGAGCGAGAACTCCACGTTTTCGCCAGCGGCAAGCGGCACCACCCGATCCTGCTCCGACTCAAACGACCGCGGATTGGGGTAGTTGGTGGCCGGTTCCAGGCCGGTGACGTAGCCGTCGGCAAGCCCACCCTGGTTCTTCCAGAGCGTGAAGCAGGGAAGCGTCGACGCATGCCACGACAGGCGGGCGGCCTGGTCGCCGCTTGGAGCCACCAGCATCGCCGTCGCCATGCCATCCTCATCAGGGCGAATCTGACAGAAGTGCACCTGTTCTCCGCGGCCTGCCTGGGGAGCGGCATACCGGTTCCAGCTGAGCACATCTCCCACGGCCGCACCGTCGCGGGGAGCCAGTTCCTCAACTGCGGCGACCAGTTCCGCCCCTTCTCCCAGCAGCGGCTGGCCAAAGTTGCAGTGGTAGAGCATCTGGATCTCTGCCGGCCGCTGCGAGACGTTCTCGACCCGGTCGGTCCAGGCCACACACGGCCGATCTGCACGCAGCGTGAGCGTGGTGGTCATCCGCAGCGAGTGCTGCAGAAACCTCGTTTCATCCACGCTACCCGTGAGTGAAATCGTGCCTGCGACATCATCGAGGACCACGTGCACATCATCCGCCGGCAGATTGGCAATCCGGCCGTGCAGGCCATACGCCAGCCGCCCAGACGCATCGAACTCGGGCGCCCCATTTGAAATCAGGCCGCAGCGGCAGACCAGTTCGTCGAAGCCCGCCAGCCAGCCGAGGCCGCTCGGCTCATCCACCCGCACAAAACTGGGATGCACCGGACCCTTCACCGGCGACTGCCAGCCGAGCTCAACCGGCCCGGAAAACATCTTCCAGATGCCCAGGCCTCGATCGGGCAGCACAAACAGCCGAGTCTCACCCGCGACGAGTTCCACCAGCAGCACGCCTTCTCGCAAGCCGCCATGGAGTCGCCTCGCCCGCACGGCCAGTGCCCCCAGCCGCAACTCCCCCTCGAAACACTCTTTGTCGCCGCCGACGAGCTGGTGTGCCTGTGTTGCCATCATGATGCTCCGGAAAGGTTCGAGTTCGCCCCCTGACAGCAGCTCCGGGCCACCGGAGGTCGCCGCTACTGTCGGGAAGTGTACGGCCAACGTCGATTGGGCAAGAGTGGCGGCCCGGCTTATTCTTCACCCACTTGCAGCCCCCGCCTTCACCGACGAGAGGACTCCACGCCGTGACCGACGCCCCCCTTTCCGCCACGCCGTCCGCTTCCAGCACAGCCGTCGCGCCCCCGCTGGCGGTCATTCTGGCGGCTGGGCGTGGCACCCGCATGGGTGGCGACAAGCCGAAGGTGCTCTTCGAAGCCGCCGGCAAGCCTCTCGTCCGTTGGGTTCTCGACGCCCTGGCGAAAGCGGGCGTGCAACGCAGGGTCGTCGTGGTGGGCTACGGCGCCGAACAGGTGGAAGCCGCCCTGACCGGCATCGAGGGGGAGACCTTTGCTCTGCAGCGGGAGCAGCGAGGCACCGGGGATGCCGTGGCGGCGGCGGCCGACACGATCGCGGAAGTGGTCGCGGAAGCAGGCGACGCCCGCGTGCCAGTCCTGATTGTCACGGGCGACTCCCCCATGCTGCAACCCACGAGCATTCAGAGGCTGTTGGCTGCCTTTGAAGAACAGCCCACCGCCTGCCTGCTCGGCACCGCCATGACCGACGAGCCAGAGGGGCTTGGCCGCGTGGTGCGGGATGGCGACGGCCGTTTCGTCAGGATCGTCGAACACAAAGATGCCACGGAAGCCGAACGCTTGATCCGTGAGGTCAACATGAGCACCTACCTCTTTGACGGCCGCGGGCTGCTCTGGTCGCTCAGCCAACTCGACACCTCCAACGCCTCCGGCGAGTACTACCTCACCGACTGCCCGGGACTCCTGCAAGACCGTGGCGATCTCGTCGAGGCCAGGGCCTGCCTGGAACCCTGCGAGCGACTGTCGGTGAACACCCCTGATCAACTCGCAATCGTCGCAGCCGCGCTCACGGCGCGAACCGCTTGAACATCGCCGGGAATCCGATCAGGATGCCCTCTCGACGGGGTTTTTGCTCACCGCCTGGCACAACTGATCAACGGGGATTCGGTACTGCCCATGAATGACCTTAAGATCTTCAGTGGGTCAGCCAACCCGGCTCTCGCCCAGGACATCTGTCGCTACCTCAATCTTCCGATGGGGAAAATCACGCTCGGGCGTTTCCCGGACGGCGAAATCTCCTGCAAGATCGACGAAGACGTCCGCGGTCGCGACGTGTTTATCGTGCAGCCCACCTGCCCGCCGGTGAACGAGCATTTAATGGAAATGCTCGTCATGATCGACAGTTTCAAGCGGGCCAGTTCGTACCGGCTGACGGCGGTCATCCCCTACTTTGGCTACGCCCGCCAGGACCGCAAAGACGCAGGCCGTGTGCCGATCACCGCCAAACTGGTGGCCAACCTGATCACCCGCGCTGGGGCCGACCGGGTGCTGGCGATGGACCTGCACGCCGCCCAAATTCAGGGCTTTTTCGACGTTCCCGTTGACCATCTCTACGCAGCTCCCGTGCTCAACAACTATTTTCAGTCGCTGGACTTCGCGGCCGAAGACCTGGTTGTGATCAGCGCCGACGAGGGGGGCATCAAGCGGGCCGTCGGCCACGCCAAGCGGTTCAACGCACCGCTGGCGATCGTCGACAAACGCCGCCTTTCCGCCGACACGACCGAGGGGGCAAACCTGATCGGTGCCAACGTCGAAGGCCGCACAGCGATCATGTTTGACGACATGATCAGCACCGCTGGCTCGATCTGCTCCGCCGCGGAAGTGGTGCACAATCACGGCGCCAAGGCGATCTACGCCGCGGCCACCCACGGTCTGCTGGTCGGCCCCGCCCTCGAGCGGCTGCGGGCCGCCCCCTTTAAGGGGATTGTGGTCACCGACTCGATCCCGCTGCCGCCGGAAAAGATGCTGCCGAACGTGACCGTTCTTTCTGTTGCGAGCCTTCTTGGGCAGGCAATTAAGCGAATTCACCGAAACGAATCGGTGAGCATGATGTTCCAATAGTCCAGAAACCTTCTTTTTCTAGGGCGAAATGCCACTTGCGGAAGGGCCACCGCGTGGCACAATACGAGGCTCGGCCATCGCAGGGCGAGACATGGCCCAGGCGACCGGATGGGTATGCCCGCCGGATCTTCGCCCCGCTGGCCGGCTGTGGAGCCAGCAGGCCACATAGCAGCAGAACCGATCATCAGCAGACGAGGAACAGAACAGCGATGAGCAGCGAATCACTCGAAGTGATGGCACGCGAGGCAACCGGGTCGAATGAGTGCCGGCGGATGCGAAAGCGGGGCATGGTGCCGGCCGTCCTCTATGGCCACGGCGAAGAGTGCGTGAATCTCATGGCCAAGCGGGAGGCGATCGAAGCTGTCGTCCGGCACGGCAGTGTGTTCGTGGAACTCCACGGCGCCGTCACCAGCGGTGCGGTGATTCGCGAACTGCAGTGGGACACCTTCGGCACATTTCCGCTCCACATCGACTTCGTTCGTGCCAGCAAGACTGAACGCGTCCACGTCAAAGTGCCGCTCGACATGAAGGGTGAAGCTCCTGGGCATCGGAGCGGTGGTGTCGTGACGCTCGTGGTGCACGAACTGGAACTCGAGTGCACGCCCGACGCGATTCCCGATCACCTGCACGCCGTGATCAACAACCTCGAACTCGGCGGCACGATCAAAGTTCGCGACCTGCAACTGCCCGAGGGCGCTCGCGTGATCGCCGACGCTGACGAGGTCCTCGTGACCTGCGTCAAGCCTGGCGAGAAGCTGGAATCCGAGGATTCGTCGGCCTCCGAGCCCGAAGTGATCGGACGCAAGGCCGCAGAGGAGAGCGAGGGAGCAGAATAAGCCTGCGGCCTGAGGGCCCGCTGGCGTCACAAGAGTCGTATCATGCGGCTTCGCGCGTCATGAAACAGCTCGTGTCATGAAATTGATCGTTGGCCTTGGTAACCCAGGACGTGCCTACCAGGGCACTCGGCACAACGTCGGTTTTGACGTGCTGGAAAAACTGGCAGAAAGAGCGGGAAATCCGGTTCGGCGGGCCCGCTTCCAAGGCGAAACAGCCCAGGTGAGCCTGCGGGGAACATCCGCCCTCCTCCTGTGGCCGCTAACGTGGATGAATTTGAGTGGATCGAGCGTGCTTGCGGCGAGGGACTTCTACAAGGTTGAAAATCCAGACATACTAGTCGTGTGTGATGATTTCCAACTGCCGAAAGGCACGATTCGGATCCGCCTCAAAGGATCCTCGGGGGGGCAGAAAGGCCTCGCTGACGTGGCTCGGCGGCTTGGCACTCAAGACATTCCGAGGCTTCGAATCGGTATCGGACCGGTCCCGGAAAACTGGTCCAGCCCAGACTTCGTCCTCGGAAAGTTCACTCGCGAAGAGCAGCCCGACATCGACCACTCGCTGGAGCGGTCCGCTGACGCGGTTGAGGAATGGGCTGCCGCTGGCATCGAAGCGGCGATGAATCGATACAACTGACCTTTGGCGCCACCGACACGTGGCGTCAGCAAACGACGAGACACCAGTCCGACGACAACAGGAGTGATGCAGATGGCGTTTTACGAGGGGATGTTCATCCTCGACCCCACCAAGTACGCACGCGACCCAGAGCAGGTCACCCAGGCCATCGGTGAGATGATCACCAACGCTGGCGGCGAAGTGGTCGCATCCCGCGTGTGGGACGAGCGGAAACTCGCCTACCCGATTGCCGGCTTCAAGAAGGGTGTGTACTGGCTGACCTACTTCCGCATGGAAGGCGCTGGTATTGCTCCCCTGGAGCGGCAGTGCCAACTGAGCGACGAGATCCTCCGTCAGCTGATCCTGAAGCTCGACCACCGGATTGCCGACGCGATCGTCCAACACATCAACGATAGCGTGGCGGCCGCAGCCGATGCGTGAACAGGCGTTCACTAAAAAACTTGCAGCCGCGAATAAGGGTCGCTACAGTTTGTGAACAAGCGTTCACGAACCTGCAAGTAAAGGAGTGTCGATATGGCCAGTTTCAACCGAGTCATCCTGCTGGGAAATGTGACCCGCGACCCTGAGTTGCGGTACATCTCTTCGGGCACTGCCGTGACCGATATCGGCTTGGCAGTGAATGACCGTCGCAAGACGGCGTCGGGCGAGTGGGTCGAAGAAACCACGTTTGTTGACGTCACCCTGTGGGGTCGAACAGCCGAGGTGGCCGGTGAGTACGTTAGCAAGGGTTCCCCCCTGCTGATTGAAGGCCGGCTGAAGCTCGATACCTGGGAGAAGGACGGCAAAAAGAACTCCAAGCTCCGTGTTGTCTGCGATCGAATGCAACTCCTCGGTGGCCGCGGCGAAGGTGGTGGCCGTGGGCGCGGCCCTCGTCCAGAAGGCCAGGCCACCTCGGGCGGCGGCTCCGATTCGTTTGATGATGCGAACTACGAGAATGCGGGAAGTTCGTCGAGCGGATCCGACTCGTTCGGCGGTGACGACGACATCCCGTTCTGATCACCCCCGCCACGGCACCGACTCCCGGTGCTTCAGCACACCAACATCACACCACACATCTGTCATCCAAGGAAAAAGTACGATGAGCGACTCTGCCGCAGCCGTTTCTGAAGCCCACGCCCCCGCGCCATCCGCTGCCACGGCCGCATCGGGCCCTCGCAAACAGCGTCGGACTCGTCAGAAGGCTGGTCTTCAGCTTCCCCGTGGGCAACGTGGTGGCGTTGAACTGCTGTTGATTCAAAACGTCGAGCACCTCGGGAAGCAGGGGGAAGTGGTTGAGGTGAAACGCGGTTTTGCCCTCAACTACTTGCTGCCGCAGGGCCTCGCCACCATCGCCACGGATCATCACAAGCGGATGGTCGAGAAACATCGTTCCAAGCTCGAAGAGATCGCTCGTCAGCGTCTGGCCGGGCTGCGTGCTCTCCTTGGCGAACTCGCTCGCACGAGCGTTACAATCGAAGCCAACGCCAACGACGAAGGTCACCTCTACGGCTCGGTGGGATCGACGGAGATTTCCCGCTCGCTCAAGCAGCAGGATCTCACGGTCAGCCCCGATCAGATCCTCCTCCAAGGTCCACTCAAGGAAGTTGGTCTCTACACTGTCAAGGTTCGCCTGGCTGCGGATGCGGAAGGGGATCTGAAGGTTTGGGTCGTGCCGTCGAGCAGCGAAGCAGCGTCGAGCACCTGATCGCAGCAGGTCGTCGCCACACTCAACGTCGTTGTTACTGGAGGCGTGTCCCAAGGAGGGCAGCATGGCCATCAAGGCACCCACCGGAGGAAACGGACGCTGGAAGAAAAAGGACCGTGACCCAGATCGGTCCGATGGCGGCGAGTTTGTCTCTTTTCGTGAACAGCCCGTAAGCACCGAGGCGGAGCGGGCGGTTCTCGGCAGCGTGTTGCTCAAGCCCGACGTGTGCGACGACGTCGCCCTCGTTGTTCGCAGCGACGACTTTCACGACGAGGCCCATCGGCTGCTGTTCGAGCACCTGCAGGACCTCCACGACACCGGAAAGCGGATCGACGCTACCATCGTCCTGGAACGGCTACGGTCCAAGGGCGACCTCGACCGCATCGGTGGAGCCAAGGCGCTTGCCGAGATCATCGAATCGGTCCCGCATGCGGCCCATGCGACGAACTACGCT
Source organism: Pirellulales bacterium (assembly GCA_049433245.1). Classification (GTDB taxonomy): domain Bacteria; phylum Planctomycetota; class Planctomycetia; order Pirellulales; family UBA1268; genus M30B53. The sequence continues at coordinate 742 of JBMTLP010000138.1, read as the reverse complement.
GAGATTGTTCGAGACAAGTCGATCCTGCGTTCGTTGATAGACGCTGGTACCGACATCCTCCGCGACGCCTACGACTCCCCGGATGAGCCGAGGGCTCTCCTGGGGCGGGCCGAAGAAAAAATCTTTTCGATTCTCGAACGGCGAAGCGGCGCAGAAGCGCAAGCCATCCGCGATGTCCTCGAGGAATCGCTCGTGCGGATGGATGCTCGTATGAAGCACGACCAGCCGCTCGGCGGTGTGGAAACAGGCTTCACGGATCTCGACGCGCTCTGCGGCGGGCTGCACAACTCAGAACTTGTCATCCTCGCTGCCCGTCCCAGTATGGGCAAAACCGCGCTGGCGATGAACATCGCCGAGCACGTGTCCGTCGAAGGCAAAAACCCGGTGCTGTTTGTCAGCCTCGAAATGGCGTCGCTGGAACTTGCCGACCGACTGCTCTGCTCCTCTGCTCGCGTCAACGGTCATCGCCTCCGCAACGGCACCATCTCGCAGGAAGACCGCCGTCGGTTGGTCCAGAAGTCTGCAGAGATCAGCACCGCCCCGCTCTTCATTGACGACACGCCAGGCCGCACGCTGACCGAGATCGCGGCCGTTGCCCGACGACTCAAACGCAAGCACGGCCTGTCGCTGATCGTGATCGACTATCTGCAGCTGATTGAACCGGACAACCCTCGTGACCCTCGCCAAGAACAGGTTGCACGGATCGCCCGGCGACTGAAGATGATGTCACGTGAACTGGATG
>JBMTLP010000137.1:0-7720 GCA_049433245.1 Pirellulales bacterium | reverse complement strand
CACGCACTACTGGACCGGTCCAGACGCCTGCGTGCCCGCCACCGACATTCAGGGTGACGACTCAGCCCTTGTCATGGACCGGGCGATCGACTTCATCCGCCGCAGCGTTGCCGAGAACGATCCGTTCTTCAGTGTGATCTGGTTTCATGCCCCGCATCTCCCGGTGGTGGCGGGCCCTGAGCACCGAGCCCTCTACACCGAGCATCAGGACTACTACGGCTGCATCACCGCCCTCGACGAACAGGTGGGCCGGTTGCGAGCCACTTTGGACGAATTGGGGGTGGCGACCAACACCATGCTCTGGTTTTGCTCCGACAACGGGCCCGAGGGGAATGCGAGTGATCCTGGCCTCACCCGCGGGCTGCGAGGACGCAAGCGGAGCCTGTACGAGGGGGGCGTGAGGGTTCCAGGCCTGCTCGTCTGGCCGGCAGTGATCACCACGCCCAGGACCGTCAGCATGCCCTGCTGCACCAGCGACTATCTGCCCACGATTCTCGAGGTGGTGGGGCAGTCGGAACCCGCAGTTGAGGCCGCTCCGCTCGATGGCATCAGCCTGGTTGACCTCATCCATGGTCGCATGACCGAGCGACCCAGCCCCATCGCCTTTGCGTCGCGGAGCCAGCAGACGCTCGTTGACAACCGCTACAAGATCTACAGCGATGACAACGGCGCGTCGTTTGAGCTCTTCGACCTGATCGCCGATCCCGCCGAGAGCAGTAACCTGGCTCAGCAGCATCCGGAGATCGTGCGTAAGATGCGAGAGACTCTGGCTGCATGGCACACGTCATGCCTCAACGACGCTCCCTAGAGTCGCCCGGGCAGAAAAGAGTCGCCCGGGCAGAAACCTGTTGCTCCCCTTCGACCTATGCACATCAACCGCCCACTTCGCGCCGGCCTGCTGACCACGCTCGCCGTTGCTGTCCTCGCCAGCACCGCGTTTCTTTAAGACGCACGTGCGACCGCTCTTGGTGAAACGCTGCCAGGCCTGCCATTCGGCGGCCGAGGACTTGGCCGAACGTGGCCTCACGCTGGGAACCTCGATCGAGTGCCTGGCGTGCGGCGGCGACATCCGGCTGATCGCCTTCATCACCGAGCCGGGGCCGATCCGGAAGATCCTCACTCACTTGGGCGAACCGCTCGAACCGCTGCCAATCTCGTCCGCCCGCGGCCCGCCCACCGACCGGGGCGAGCTCATGCAAGTCCACGCAGACCGCGACATCTTTCAGACGTCGCCAGACGTGCTGCCGGCGATCGACACCGATAGCCTCTGACCGCTGCCGGAAGTTCGGCATCGATAAGGCCGCCCGGCCGCCGGACTCGGAGAGACTGCCCGCACAAGCCAAACGACCGCCACATCGGAGCGGAAAGGCAGGCGTTCCTGCGGCGACTTTTTGGGACCTGGTACACCGGGCACTCAGCTCACAAGCCGCTCATCCGCTCGGGAACGGTAGCCGAAGTCCCATTGACTGAGCGATCCGTTTCTTGAGGCCTGCGACTCTCGCCACTGGCCGGGCAACGTCCGCCAGCTCAAGCGAGCAGTGGAATATGCCCTCGTACTATCGCGAGGCAGCCAGCTGCAGCCTGAGCGTCTGCGTGCCGCGACGGCGAGTGCCGCAGAACTCATACAGAGCCGACTCTCACTCGATGACGCCATGCTGAAAAACCTCGGCATCGACTGAGTGGGGCAGGAAGTCGTTTCAGCGGGGAGTGCTCCGCCGAGCCGGGCCCCGGCCGCCACCGCCCGATCCTTGACAGCGGGCGTTTGCACAACTAAACCTTAATTGGATGTTTGGGGAAAACTCTTCTGGGGCGAACACCGGTTCTGGTACCGCGTTGAGTCAGAGATAAACGTCCAGGGGGAGCGGGATGTCCAGGCGACGGGCAATGAGCGTTGCGGCTGCGGTGGTGCGAAGCATCATCGGCTGCTGTGCTGTCTGTTGCTGCCTGCTCACTCTGAAACAGGCCGACGCCAGTTGTGGCGACTGGCTGGCTGGCCATGCCGACAGTGCCTCCGCACATGAGTCGCCGACTGGTGATTCCGGCAACATGATTGCAGATGCTGCCGATCCTCAGTCGGAGCGTTCAGCACCATCACGGCCATGCAGCGGACCATCGTGCCGTCAGGCTCCTGCCTTTCCACTGATCCCCACCGACGCACCTGGTGTTCCGCTGGAACTGGAACGAGACGCCGTTCTCCGGGCTTGCGGGAGCGAACTTTCCCTGCATGCACATGCGACCATCCTGGTCGATGATGTGCTCTTCTCTTCGGCCTCTGCCGATCAACTCGAGCGACCTCCACGGGCGGTCTGACCGCACCGCAGAGCTCGCACGGCCACCGCTCCGTCACCACGTCGTGACGGTGGCATGCCGGTGCGGCGTGCGTGATGCGTTGGTGAGCGTGCCACGACCCTGGCACGAGCCATGTCGCCAGCAGTGAATCTCCTCGCGTATCTCCGCTGCGAGGCAGCTGCTGTCCCCATGTGACTCATCAGACGCATTCCGTCTGCTGCTTGCTCAGGCATTCCAGGCCACGTCGCCTCCGCGAATCCGCCTCGTGGCGGGCTGCCGACGCAACTGCCGAGCTGCCGTGGCGGGCCGAAAACCTGCGGATTTTCTGTGGGCAATCCGGACCGTCGATCCTCGTTCATACCTTCTTTTCTCAGGAACACCGTCATGACCCTTGATCTTCACTCCCGCCTGAGCCGACGGCAGCACACCGCCGGATTCACGCTCGTCGAGCTGCTTGTTGTGATCGCCATCATTGGGATCCTTGTGGGCCTACTGCTGCCAGCAGTGCAGTCGGCCCGCGAGGCCTCGCGTCGCTCCCAGTGTCAGAACAACCTCAGGCAGATCGCCCTGGCCTGCCATGGCTTTCACGACGCCTATGGACGATTCCCTTCCGGTGGCCTGCCACCCACACAGGAGCAGGGCTCACAGTTTTCGGCGTTGACCCAGTTGCTCCCCTTTATCGAGGAACAGAACGTCGAGCGGCTTGTTGACTTCAGCGTTCCCGTGCAGAACCCAGGAAATACACCGGCCCGCGAGGTGACGATTGGCACCTTTCGCTGTCCGTCCGACGGCCGAGACAACCCGATGGCCTCCCTCGGCGGAGCGACCAACTACGTCGCCAACACCGGAACGCTGCCATTCTTCGTGATCCCAGGCCGACCGCTCTTTTCCGGCATGTTCTACGTGAACGCCTCCGTTCGGATGGCGGATGTCACCGATGGGACCAGCAAGACCGCGCTGTTTAGTGAACGGCTGATGGCCGACGGGAGCAACGGCATCATCAGCCCAGTGGAAGACGTCTTCTTCCATCCCGGAAATCCCGCCGATGCCGATGAGGCCGACACGCTCTGCCAGCAGCTCGACATCAGCAATCTCGCCAACCAGTTCCCGCTGTTCATGGGTGCTCCCTGGATGCACCACCAGCACCGCTACCAGCACATCTCACCCCCCAACGGAAGATCCTGCGGATTCTTCCTGGTCGGCAAGTCAACGATGCCGCCGAGCAGTCGCCATCCCGGAAGCGTGCATGTGGCCCGGGTGGATGGCTCTGTTGGCAGCGTGCTGTCAACGGTCGATCTGGCTGCCTGGCGGGCGCTCGGCACCCGCAACGGTAGCGAAACGCTCTCGATCAACAACTGAGGAGGCCCGCCATGAAATCGGAAGATATTGCCACCGTCACCATGTTCCTGACGGTTCTCACTGCTGCAGTGCTGATGGCCATGCTCGGGCCATCGGCCGGCTGTTCGTCGATGCCGCAGGTGGCTCCACCCGTTGAGCCCCAGCGGGCAATCCGCGTGCTCGAGGCGGCACTGACAGCCTGGCAGAGCGGCTCGGCGATCACAGAGGTCGGTGAGAGTTCTGAGCCTGTCGTCGTGCAGGACTTCGACTGGCTGCAAGGCCGTGCCCTGGCAGGCTTTCAGCGGCTTGATGAGGGGGTCTCGCAAGATGCAAACCTCCGCGTGGAGGTGCAGCTCTCCTTCGCCGATCCGCCTGAAGACAAGAAGGTCGCCTACATCGTCGGCACCGGCCCCAAACTGACCGTGTTTCGAGCCTTTGAGTAAACGCTTTTGAACCGCTTCGCCTCTCTCAACTTCTTTTCATCCGTATCTTGTGAGAAACCTCTTATGAACACCTTCTTTCGGCTCTCATTCTTCGCGGCAACTCTCTTTTGTTGGATCACGTTGCCATGCGGCCTGCATCCCGCGCATGCCGAAGCAACTGGCGCGCCCGCTCCCTCCGACCAGCTTGCTGATGCCCTGGAAGCCTCATACGGCGAGGCCACTCCACCGGAGGGAGCGCGGATGCTGATGGCCATTCTGCGAGGCTCGCGGATGGGGCCGGGAGAGGGTTGGTTTGGTCCCGCGGAGAGCCGATATGGATATGCCTGGCTCGCACAGCAGCAAGGCGGCGACAGCGGTGCCGCCGGCATTTCTCGAGACTGCTTCGCCGGTTCAGACGCCTGCTTTGCCGTCCTCGACCGCAATCGTGATGGCGTCATCCAGCCAGCGGATCTCGACTGGAGTGATGACAATCCTTATGTGCAGCTCTCCTACGCGTTGAATCGCATCTTCCGGCGGCTCGACGCGGATGGATCTGGGGGACTCACCCGCGACGACTGGGACAGGATCTTTACCAACGCAGCCGCAGGCAGCGACACGATGTCGGCAAAAGAGTTCTCCGCCACCCTGCTTGCCGGCGAAGGCGGTGGATTCATGCCCGGCGATGCCCCCACCCAGGAGATGCTGCTCAAGGGGCTCCTCGCCGGTGAGATCGGCTCGATGGTCGAGGGGCCTCGGGTCGGTGATCGGCCGCCAGCGTTCCAGCTGAGGGGCCCACAGGGCGGAGAGCCCGTTTCACTTGACGCCTTGCTGGGCGAGAAGCCTCTCGTACTGGTCTTCGGCAACTTCACCTGCGGACCTTTTCGCAGCATGTATCCTGCCATCGACTCGCTGCAGGCAGCCTACGGTGATCGCGTGAACTTCCTGATGATCTATGTCCGTGAGGCTCATCCTGAGAACGGCTGGAAGATGGCCTCCAACACAAAGGCCGGCGTGTCCGTGGTGCAGCCCCAATCGCTTGCGGAACGTGCCGCAGTTGCAGAAGCCTTCTGCAGCAGGCTTGAGCCACGAATGCCAGTGGTCGTGGATGACGTCAACGACTCCGTCGGCCACGCCTACAGTGGCATGCCCGCTCGGCTCTACCTGATCGATCGCGAGAGCCGTGTTGCCTTCAAGAGCGGACGTGGCCCCTTTGGGTTCACACCTGACGAACTGGAGCAGGCGATCGTGATGAATCTGCTCGAATCGGAACGCGAGGGCTCCAATGCGAACGATACGACTGAGCGAGAGGCAGAAGGGCCCGACCAAACTGCAGGGACTTGAGGTCTTCTTCTGCAGCTGCAGCCTGGCAGAACTGTGGTGATGCCTGTTCCGTTGACCACTGGCGAGCGGCGGATCGCTGTTCCCCGCGCGGAGAAAGTTTCCGCTGGCAGCCACCACGGTCGCCCACACGAACCCGCACAAAACACACCGCTGATTAGTCGAGCGCACACTCGTCTTCGGTATGGCATGCCATGTGCACCGCCCCGAAAGGCTGTCCGCGGATCCCTCGCTGCCCGTGGAAAAAACCATCCACGGCCTTTCGAGTGCCCAGCGTATGGCGGAGACATCCGGCTCATCGCCTTGATCAAGGAAACTGCACAAACGGCCGGCAGGAGCCGGCTCCCTTCGAACCGGAGGTTCGCAAGCGGGCGATGGCCAGGATGGCTTCGCACGCGTGTCGCAGCAACGCCGCCAGTCTCGCCCGCTCGTGGCCCGCCCACCGACTCGGGCGAGCTCGTGCAAGTGCACTTTTGATCGCGACATCTTTCAGGCCTCGACAAACGAGCTGCCCGCAATCGACATCCACTGCCTCTGACGGCGGCCTGACTCAGAGAGACTCCTCGCCGACGCCGGCAAAAAGCCACTCCAGGGGGGAAGGCAGGCGGGCCGGGAAGGGCCTAGCGCGGATCGGGGGAAGAGAGCACGCAGCTCACGAGCCGCTCATCAGCTCGGTCATCGTTGCGGAAGTGCCATTGGCCGGGCTATCGTTCCCTATGCACTTCACCCTCCCAGTTCGCGCCAGTCTGCTGACCACGCTCGCCGTTGGTGCACTGGCCAGCACCGTGCAAGCCGACGACGGCTCCGCGTTTTTTGAGACGCACGTGCGACCGCTCTTGGTGAAGCGCTGCCAGTCGTGCCATTCGGCAACTGACGGCATAGCCGAAGGCGGCCTCACGCTCGATTCGCGGCAAGGCTGGCAGGAAGGGGGCAGCCGCGGGTTGGCGGTGGTGGCCGGGAATCCTGAGGCGAGCCTGCTGATACAGGCAGTGCGGTACGGCGACCCCGAGCTGCAGATGCCACCCGACCGTAAGCTCGCAGCCGAGGAAATCGCCGCCCTCGAACGCTGGGTCCAACTCGGTGCGGTCGATCCCCGCGACGGTGTGCCGACGCCCCAGGTGGGCCCACCGCCATCCGATCCGATCGCAGGACGTGAGTTCTGGTCATTTCAACCTTTGCAACGTGGTGCCGTGCCGCAGGTTGCCGATGGTGGGTGGGCGGTTGCGGATATCGACGCGTTCGTGCTCGCACGACTGGAACAAGAAGGGTTACGTCCCGCAGTGGAGCCGCCGCCTGCCGTACTCCTCCGCCGACTCGCGTTTGCGCTGACCGGCTTGCCACCAACGCCCGCGCAGATCGATGCCTTCACCGTCGATCCGAGCGACGCCACCTACGAGCGGTTGGTGGAGGAGATGCTTGCGTCGCGGCAGTTCGGTGAACGCTGGGGACGGCACTGGCTCGACTTGGCACGCTACGCCGACTCCAACGGGCTCGACGAGAACTTCCTGTTTCGCGAGGCCTGGCGATACCGCAACTGGGTGATCGATGCCGTCGCTGCCGACATGCCGTTTGATCGATTTCTCACGGAGCAGTTAGCGGGCGATCTGCTCCCCTTCGACTCCATCGACCAGCGCGACCGACAGCGAACGGCAGCGGGCTTCCTCACGATTGGGCCCAAGGTGCTCCTCGGCAACCCTGCAGAAAAGCAGAAAATGGAGGTGGCGGATGAGCTGATCGACACCGTTGGCCGCACGTTTCTGGGGCAGAGCCTGGGATGTGCCCGCTGCCACGACCACAAGTTTGATCCGGTGCCCACGGCAGACTACTACGCCCTGGCTGGCATCTTCACGAGCACGCAGGTGATGGAAGGCCGCTACATGCTCGGCGAACAACGGGTGATGGAACGGCTCGTGGGGATTGGCGACGGCGGCGAGCAGGCCGATGACGACTACGAGAACTACTGGCGAGTTTTACGACCGGGTCTCGAAACGTGGAAGAAACGGGGAGGGGAGGCGCTGTCGCTGCTCACCATGGGCGATATCGACTCGGCCGCGAGCGCGGCGGCCTTCGCGAAGATCGTTGAGGAAACGCCCGACGCGGTCACAGAACTGGCACGAGATCCGCTCGTGCCTTGCGAAACTCGGATCCAAACGCAGCGGCTCTTTCTCCGTGATGTTGACCGCCGCCTCACCTCGCCCCCTTCGATCCCACCGCGGGTGATGTCACCGGCGGAGCAGGAAACGCCAACTGACGAGTGTATTCGCGTTGCTGGCGATCCCGACCGCAAAGGCGAGGAGGTTCCGCGTGGGTTTCTCCGCGTGCTCAGTACGGCA
>JBMTLP010000136.1:0-7729 GCA_049433245.1 Pirellulales bacterium | reverse complement strand
CTTCAAGCTTGACCCATTCGCTGCCGGCGTTCCCCAGGTCTCGCAGGAGTTCCCGACCTAGCCTCGCCACCCGCACAGCGTCGTCTGCGGTAAAGCATCCTGCGGTGTTGGGCAGCAGCGTGTAGCGCGACGTGTCGAGATGCTCGAGGATGTTTTCCCCTGCCGCATTCACGAGCCTCTCGCGGCGCACTGCTACCGTCACGCAGTCTGTCGCGGACTCCGCGAGGCACTCCGCCATTTCTGCATACGTCTTGTACTTCCCCGTGCCGACCACGAGGCGACTGGCAAAGCGACGCCCAGCCACGATCAGCGGCGGGTCGCATGGATCTTCGACGGACTGCAAGGGGGGCCCTTTGGCGAGGGAGGATTCGGATGGGCTTGTCATCAAAACTGCTGGACTCTCGTGCTCTGGCGAAGGCACCTGCGGGCGTGGACCGATCATACGACACGCAGCGGGCTCTTCAGAAAAAGAACCGTCTCAGCCGCCGCCCACGAGCGTGACAATCTCCAGTTGATCCCCAGCGGCCAGAATGTGGCCGCTGAGCTGTCGACGAGGCACAACGACGCGATTGATTTCGACCGCGACCGGCCGACTCGCCAGCCCAAGTTGCTCAAGCAGATCCGTCACGCGGCAGGCCGTGGGGACATTCATCGGCTCGCCGTTGACGACGACCGAAACCTCCCCACGTTCGCTCTGCAGCGACGCCATCTCCGTCGCCTCTTCTTCAGCGGGCATCACCGATTCCCCTCTCCACGACGACTCACGGCGCCGCCCCTCGCGGATTGGCCACATCGAGCAGGACCAACTCGGAGGTGAAGGGTTTTTGAGACTGCTGCGGATTCCAGGGAATACCGTAGGCCGCCGTGCGACCGGTCGAGGAATCGGTCACGAACAGCACTGACTGACCGAGCGGACCGGCCTGACTGCGGCGGAGGTTGCTCATGCCGGAAACCAGCAAGAATCGCGGCTGCTTGGCGGCGCCTGGCTCAAACCCCAAGTCGGTCAGGACGTTGCACCGGTAGGCACCGGTGAACGTTCCAGTCGCCTGGTTAAGCACACCGCCCGAGAGATCACCGGTCTGAAAATCGAGCATGAAGAAACCTTCGGTCGACCCGTCGATCGGAGCGGTGCACACGGCAAACGCCTCGTCTGAGTTGGCTGACACCGCGTGAGCGCTCGGGAAACTACGCCAGTCGACCACTGGCCCTGCCGACCACCGGCTGCCGATCACCCCACCCAAGATCGCGGCGACCGCGACGAGGCCCACCGACTGCACCACCGTGATCAGGCTGCGGGGCTTGGTCTTCCGCATGGCTCTTCGTTCTCCAAAGGTTTCGCTACTGCTCAAACGTGTGTTTCACCACTGCCGCGAACCGAGCGGCACATCGCCGCTGTGGCGGGGAGAGGGAACTAGAAGAAGGTTCTACTCGCTGGCTGAGCCGCTGTCTGCGGCGGCAGCTTCCGCAGCCGCGGGTGGTGGCTCGAGCATCACCAGCGAGAGCCGCAGCCTGCCAATCGCGTGATCGCCACCGGCATACTGCTGATCGAGCGTAACTGTCAGTGGAGCGTCGGGAGGCACCACGGTTCCCTCAGGCAGCACGAAGGTGGCGGTGTGGCTCTGGCCGGTCTGGCCGGCGACCGCCCAACCGGTTTCCACGGCCGCGTCGATTGCGCCGGCGATCCCGTAATCCGCCTGCTCGTAGTCAGCACTCGCTGAGGCGAAGCTGACCACCGTGGGGGTTTCTGCCGAGCCGGGTGCCCCAAACGCAAACCCAAACGTGCTCAGCACGAAGTTCCCGTTGGCGGCGCGGCCCGGACCGTTGGCGGGCAGACTTTCATGGGCGATCACCTCGAGCTGTACTCCCTTCACCACGCCACTGGCGGGGGCCTTGGCCTTGAGCGTGTAGGTGTCTTTGGCGAGGTTGCCTTCGACTGCCACCACATCATCCTCGCCGACGGTTCCTGTCGCGCCCGCCATGCTGAGAAACTCGGTCGGCTTGAGTGCCACGATCGTCTCAGCCGGCATCGGTGGCGCGGGAGGCGTGATCAGTTGAGGCTCAGGTACAGCGAGCAACCGACCGCCCTCGTGGCTCCCCACGAAGAGCCTCGCCGAATCCGGCGAAAAGGCCACGCACCACACACTCGACGCCGCAGCCTCTGGCCCTACCTGCTCAGCACCGGCGACCACGTCCCAGAGTTTGACACTCCCGTCGAGGCACCCGGTTGCCAAGCGGCTGCCATCGGGCGAGAAGGCAAGGCTCGTGACCCAATCCTTATGCCCGCTGAGTTCGGCTCGCGACGTGCGATCCACCACGTTCCAGAGGCGAATCGTACGATCGGCTCCCGCCGACGCAAGCGTGCTGCCATCTGGTGAAAACGCAACCGCCCACAGCGCATCGGCATGCCCCTCAAGTTTGGCCTGCTCCTCACCGCTCGCGGCGGCCCAGAGTTTGACGACCTTGTCACCACCGCTCGTGGCCAGCAGAGAGCCATCGGGAGAGAAGGCAACATCGGTCACCGACCCCTCATGCGCGGTGATGGTTCTCACCTCCACCCCGTCAGCCGTGGACCAAACCACCACGGTGCCATCCTCACCGGCCGTGGCGAGGAGCGTGCCATCGGGAGAGAAGTCCAGTGACCGGACCCAGCCCGCATGCTTCTTCAGTTCGGCTTTGACCGCTTTGGCTCCCAGATCCCAGAGCTTTACCAGCCCGTCGTAGCCGGCCGTGGCCGCGAGCGTGCCGTCGGCCGACACGCGGGCTGCCCAGACCGCAGTCTCGTGGCCTCCAAGATCCGCAAGCCGACTCCCATCGGCCACATTCCAGAGCACCACATCGCCGGGCCGGTAGAGCAGGCTCTCGCCTCCAGCCGTGAGGAGTGCAGTCGCGTCTGGCGTGAAGTCGGCGGCGATGATCCAACGCTTCGCTTCTGCAAGCCCAGCGGCTGGGGCCTGCCCCTCAACCGGCTCATCAGCCCGCACGGTCAAGGCCACGAGCATCATCAGGAGCACAGAACCGGAAAACCACCGAGGGTGTACGTGAACGCGTCGATCGAAAGCCATGACCATCTCTCCTGATTCCCCAGCAAACCTTCGCCGTTGTGCAGAGTATAGTTCGGGGGTTTCGGGGCAATTCAACCACCAGTCAGGACCGTCTCTCACACGGAGTTTTCGATGGCCCGCGTCACCCGCTCAAACTCGACCTCTCGCACCGGTTCCGTTTCGTCGCAAAGCATCACCCTCGTCGCCAGCGGAGACCTGCGGGAGGAGGCCAACCGTGTCTGCTGGCCTGCCCAGCAACAACTCGAGGCCGAAATCGGCACAGCGATCAAAGCGTTGGGCGGACGTCTCGAGCGCGGCCATGCCTTCAGCCGCAACCGAGGTCACGGCTTCATAGCGTCGGCCAAAGAAGGGCTGGAAGTGTTTGCCGGCATCGATCCAGAGAGCCCCTTGATTGTGGCGGAGGCGGTCTGGCAGTACTCCAACCATGTGCTCCCTGGGCTCTCCACGCACCGTGGCCCCATCCTGACGCTCGCCAACTGGTCAGGACAGTGGCCCGGGCTCGTGGGGATGCTCAACCTCAATGGCTCGCTCACCAAAGCAGGCGTGTCCTACTCCACCCTCTGGGCGGATGACTTCTCCCAGCCGAGCGCGCGGCGGCACCTCGAGGCTTGGCTCCGCACCGGCACCGTGCAACACGACACGAGCCATGCCGTTCCCTCCGAGCAGGTCAAGACACCGACCAAACTCACCAAACTTGCCCGCGAGTTGGCGTGCGAACTGCGCCGCCGGAAGGTCCTCATGGGCGTCTTCGATGAAGGCTGCATGGGGATGTTCAACGCCATCATCCCCGACAATCTGCTTCACCCCACTGGCGTATTCAAGGAGCGTCTGAGCCAGTCGGCGCTCTATTACGAGACGATGCAGGTGAGCGAGGCGGAGGCGAAAGAGGTCTTGGCCTGGCTCGAGAAGGCCGGGATGACATTTCACTTTGGCAAGGATGAGGCCACCTGTCTCACCAAGCAGCAGGTCTTGCTGCAGTGCCGGATGTACGTCGCCACCCTCCGCCTTGCCGATCGCTTCGGCTGTGAACTCGTGGGCATTCAGTACCAGCAAGGGCTCAAAGACCTGCTGCCGGCAAGCGATCTCGTGGAAGGCATGCTCAACAACAGCAAGCGTCCACCCGTCACAGCCGCAGACTCGCGGCGTGTGCTCTACCGAGGAAAGCCACTCCTGCACTTCAACGAAGTCGACGAATGCGCAGGGCTCGACGGTCTGCTCACCGCTCGCGTGCACGAGGCTCTTGGCGAACCTGTGGAGAACACCCTGCACGACATCCGCTGGGGCGACTGGGACCAGTCCGGCACCACGCGGGAGTGGGTGTGGGTTTTCGAAATCTCGGGGGCCGCTCCGCCCGAACATTTCGAGGGGGGCTGGAAGGGGGCCCATGGCTACCGACAGCCGCCGATGTATTTCCGGCTGGGGGGCAGCACGCTCGCTGGCGTCAGCAAGCCGGGCGAAATTGTCTGGAGTCGGATCTGGGTGGGTCCGGATGCCGCTGGGGCGTCTCAACTTCACATGGACATCGGCCGTGGCCAAGCCATTCACCTTCCCGCATCAGAAACCCAACGCCGACTCGACGCCACCACACCGCAGTGGCCGATCATGCACGCCGTCACGTACGGGGTCTCACGGGATCAGATGATGGCCCGACACAAAGCCAACCACATCCAGGTGGCTTATGCGGGCGACGCCGCTGCCGCCGACAGATGCGCTCTCGCGAAGGCAGCCATGGCCAAAGAACTCGGCATCAGGGTGACGTTCTGTGGAAACCGAGGCCATGGCGACACTCCGGCCGCGCGGTGGCCACAGTAAACGCTGGCAGCAACACTCGAGATGCGAAACATCGCTAGGCTGTGCGGCTGGCGACCTGAGGCTCTGCTGCCCTCGCACCACCTGCGGCGAGCAGCCCACGGCGGTCGATGAGCGGCGACTGCGGTCGCTGGATCGTCGCAGGGGTCGCCGTTCGTGCAACCAATCGACCCCGCCCAATCCCAGACGCCGTCACAGGTTCACCGCTGATCATGGACGCGTAGAGATTCTCGGTCACACGGGCTGTCGACTCCCACGAATAGGTGTCGATGTATCGGCCCGCGGCAGCCACGAGGTTGGCTGACTGCACCGGATCGGCTGCGAGTTTCTGAGCCGCCCACACGATTTCATCTTCCATCTTCGGGGTGGTCAGCAGCATGCAGGGCTGCTCGCGGCAGATGTTTTGGAATGCTGGCACTTTGCTGCCAATGGTTGGCTTCCCGGAGGCAAGTGCCCAGGTGATCGCCCCCGACGCCGACAGGTTGGGGTCGACGTACGGCGCAAGGCAGATGTCGGTAGCCGCGTAGTAGACATCCGTGGCCTCCACCGCGAGCCAGCCGGTGATCGTGACGCGGTCCTCCACGCCAAGGTGACGAACAAGCTTGATGAGCTTGTCGAGGAACTCGTCATCCGCTTCTGGATGAGCTCCACCGCAGATCGCCAGATGAAAATGGCTGGGCAGTTTCGCCAGGGCCCGGACTGCCACGTCGTGCCCCTTGTAGCGGCCAATGAACCCAAACATCGTCAGCAGCACGTCGTCTGGCGAAAGGCCGAGTTGCTCCTTGGCGGCGGCTGGGTTGTGCCACGCCTCGCGCTGCGGAAGGCAACCGTGCTCCACCACATGCACCGCCCCGGCAGGCATGCCCTGTTTGATCAGCGCCCGCCTCGTCGTGGGCGTATGCACCACCGCCTTTGCCTCAAGCGGCCCCACGCCGAAGCAGCGACTCACCTGGCGATTCCAGGTCAGCCGCCGGTTCAGGTTCCGCAGCATCTTCTGCGGCGAGAATGATCGGCGACGATCCCCTACCCCCACGCCAAGAGGCTCGGTGTGAAAGGTGGTGACCACGGGCGTGCCTGCGGCTCGCAATGTTTTGAGCATCGTGCCGTAGTTTCGAGCGGCAGCCTTGTAGCTCACCGCATGCCCAAAGAACCCATGCTCGTGCTGAATGTGTACGAGGTCATATCGGCGTGACTGCTCGGCAATATCTGCCTGCAGATCGGCAATATCGTCAGCCGTGTAGGTCCGCCAAAGATGCGGCTCCAGGGGATACACATCATTTCGGACCCCGATGGCGTCGAGCGACCGCACGAGGTTGCCGCAGTAAGTGGCAATGCCACATGGTCGGTTCCAAGTGGAAAGGTGCAGTACACGCATCGCATGAATCCCTACGAGCCAGCCAATGACGCCGTCTGAACTCGCCCCTGCAGGTAACCGGAGCGGGTCAAGACGGGGGGGAACTGTAGAAGCCGCCGCGGATCACCACAACCTCAAAATGGGGGCTCTCGACTGCTCCACCCTCGAGCCCCAGATTGCCCCGGCGGATTCCGGCCACAGTCGGCTAGGCCCAAACGGTGGAATTGAGGATCGTGGCGGCCAGAGGTTCCTCCCGGCCCGCGATACCAACACGGCCGGCCCTCCCATGACCAAGTAAGGAGAAGACATGGCCCCCGCTGCCACCAGCAACCGTCCCGCGCTGATCCTGTCGGGGTTTTTTGGCCGCGGAAACTGCGGAGACGAGGCCCTCCTGCAGGCACAGTTTGAGCGGTTCTCACCGGACTACGAGATTGTGGTCAGTGTCGACGAGCGGGGTGCCTACGACGGCTTTTGGAACTGGTACCCCTACGACCGCTGCCGAATTGTGCATCAGGGCAACCTCGGCGTGGTCACCGAGCGAGATGTGATTGGGCTGCACGTCGGCGGAGGCGGACTTCCCCATGGCTTCAACGCCGCGCAGGTGGTGCGAGCTCGCAGCTACGACAAGCCGGCGTTTCTCACAGGCGTGGATGCAGCCCCACCCGTCTCGCCCTCCGCGGCCTCCGCAGTATCGGCGTATCTCAGCCTTTTCGACTTTATTTCGGTGCGATCCGCGGGATCGTGGAGGACCATGCGAGCCCTCGACGAGCGATGCCACCTCGGCGGCGACTGGGCCCTGGCCTTGCCAACCGATGGCCCTCAGCACGTGCCAAAGTCGGGGAGCGTGGTCCTCGTGATTCGGGAGTTTCCGCCAGTACTGCTGGCAGCTGCCTATCTGGACTCGCTGGCACGGCTGGTGGACGTCCTCGGGGCCAAGTTTGGCAAGATCGTGCTGCTGCCTTTTTGCCCCGAAGATGAGCGTTTTCTCGAGCACCTCCCGCCGACCGAACCACTGCCGCGAGAAATCCACTGGTGGAACCCACGTCGCGTGCAGCGAGAGATCGCGGCCGCCGAACTCGTGGTCAGCCTGGGAAGGCTGCATCCGCTGATTTTTGCCGGAAACGTGGAGGTCCCGGCCGTGTTTGCCGAACCCCTCGCTGGCGACTCCCGCTGGCCGGTGTGCACGAAGGCCAAACAACTCTGCGAGGAGCACGGATGGCCCTACTTCGCCTCAACCGACGATCTCACCGCCGCCCTCTGTGAGCCACACCCGCTTCAGCCTGCCCGCTTTGCACCGGGGTATCGAGAGCGATTTCACGAACAGACCGCCAAACTTGAGGCCCTTCTGAGGGCGGATTTCGTGAAAACAGGGGGTCTGCAGTGACTTTGCGGAGCGTTTTCAAAAAAAATCTTGGCAGACTGTTGACAGCCCCCCCAATGGCCGATACCTTTTCTTGAAGTGATGGCAGCCGGAGCAGTTTCGGCAGCCGATTTAAGAAGGAGT
>JBMTLP010000135.1:0-7782 GCA_049433245.1 Pirellulales bacterium | reverse complement strand
AATCCGCCAAACTGTGGGCAACGTATCTCGCTCTGGGAGGCTCCCTTGACCCCGAGCCCGATCCTCAAAGTCCTTTCTTCTCTGCGGAAGAATGGCGTCAGATATCTGCTCATGGGGGGGCAGGCCTGCGTGGTGTACGGCGGAGGGGAGTTTAGCTGAGACACCGACATCGTCGTTGTCGCCGACGACGCCAACCTCCGCCGGCTTGAGGCTGCCGTTGCCGAGCTTCAGGCCGAGGTGATCGCGATACCACCTTTTGAGGCCAGCCATCTCCACGCCGGGCTCGCAGTCCACTTTCGCTGCCACGTTCCGGAAGCCGCTGGCATTCGTCTCGATGTGATGAGCACCCTTCGCGGACTGCCAGAGTTTGAGACCCTCTGGTCGCGAAGGACAACCATTGACGTGGCGGGGCAGCCGATCGAACTCTTGGCGCTCCCTGATCTCGTGGCTGCGAAAAAGACGCAACATGAAAAAGACTGGCCGATGATCACCAGGCTTCTCGAGGCCCATTGGATGCAGACCCCTCGGCCGGCATCCAATGCGGTCGTCGCATTCTGGCTGAGCGAACTGCGGACCCCGAGCCTGCTCATGCAGGCCGCCGCCGACTCAAGCGACGCGGCGACCCGCCTCAGTCGGCAGCGGCCGCTGCTCACCGCTGCCATCGCACGTGACGAGCCGGAAGTCCGCCGCATGCTTCGTGCGGAACAGGAAGCTGAGCAGGCGGCGGATCGTGCCTACTGGCAGCCGCGGAAGCAGAAACTTGAGGCCCTTCGGCTCTCCCGCAGGAACGACTGACCAGCCCGTCCTGATCTCGCTAACAACGGGCATGCCGTCGCCGTTGGCCTCCCCCGGACAATGATGGCGTCAGCGGCAAACACCATCAGACGTGGCTCGGTTCCGCCGACGGCGGAGGGCGACCGCTCCTGCGGGCACGGTCGCGGCCGCCAAGAGCAGCAGCCAGGAGGGATCGGGCACAACGGTAGTTGAAATGTTGTCTAGAAACACGTTTTCATACCCAGCGCCATTCCGGGCAGCAAATGCAAACTGATAGTCAACAGTCGGACTGCGGCCCTGATCTACGGCTGCAGCACAACCGAGCGCCGCTCGACTATCGATGGTGTCTCTTGGCGGGCTGTGTGATTCGCAGAATGGGTCCGCGAGTGCCGCAGAACTGCAGCGGTTGGAGTCTGATGTGCTGACTGTGCACGAAAGTAGGCTGGCTGGCGGGGAGCCTACTGTTGAAGATAATGCGGCGGGAGTGGCACCAAGGGCGGCCGTGCTTTGGTCCGGCCTAACCTCAAGAATGAGCCATGATGCGTGACGAGACGCCCATCAATGAGAACTCGCTCGCCGAGGCTGGGGTGCCGGAAGTGCTTTTGAAGCTGACCCGGCGGCTGATGGCCGCGGCAGGGGAGGCCGGGCTTCCAATGGCGGAGTTGTTCCCGCGGGTTCGGGCGGTGGCAGCTGATCCGGAGGGGCACGTCGAAGATCCACACTTTGGACGGCTGGCGGAGGCGATGGCCGCGCAGGCGAAGCACAGCAGGCAGGCGGCGGTTGCCGCTCGCGACACCGAGGCGCCCTGGCAGCAGTGGGGCAGGGATATCGATCCCAAGGCAGTCGACCAGATGCAGGCGGCGATGCGGTTGCCAGTGGCGGCGGCTGGGGCCCTCATGCCGGACGCGCATGTGGGCTATGGGCTGCCGATTGGCGGTGTGCTGGCGACCGAGAACGCTGTGGTGCCCTATGCCGTGGGCGTTGATATCGCCTGCCGGATGAAGCTGACGGTCTTTGATGCGCCGGTGGCCTGGCTCGACAAGCGGAGCGACATGCTGGCCAAGGCGATCGAAAGCGAAACCCGCTTCGGGATGGGGGCGGAGTTTAGCCCCACGCGAAAAGGTGGGCAGGCCCCGCCCCGCGAGCATGCGGTGCTTGATGACGACTGGGACGTGTCGCCGGTGACCAAGGCCAATCGCGACAAAGCCTGGCGGCAACTGGGGACCAGCGGCAGCGGCAACCACTTTGTCGAGTTTGGCTCGCTTGAGGTCAGCGAGACGCAGGCTGCTACTCTCGGGCTCGCTGGCGGCGGAACGTTGCTCGCGCTCCTTTCGCACTCCGGCTCCCGGGGCACCGGCGCCGCGGTCTGTAATCACTACTCGAAGCTGGCGATGGCCAAACGCGAGGGGCTGCCGAAAGAGCTCAAACACCTCGCCTGGCTCTCGCTCGACGAAGACGAGGGGCGGGAGTATTGGGAGGCGATGCAACTGATGGGCCGCTATGCGGCGGCCAACCACGCGGTGATCCACCGGCACGTGGCCAAGGCCCTGGGCCTCGAGGCGATCAGCACCGTGGAAAACCACCACAACTTCGCCTGGGAAGAAGAGCACCTGATCGACGGGAAGCCCCAGCGAGTGATCGTCCATCGCAAGGGGGCCACGCCAGCAGGTGCCGGAGTGCTTGGGATCATTCCCGGGTCGATGGCGAGCCCAGGCTATGTGGTTCGCGGCCTCGGCAAGCCCGAGTCGCTGCTCTCAGCAAGCCACGGCGCCGGTCGCCGCATGAGCCGCACGCAGGCCCGCAATACCTACCGCTGGGCCCATGTGAAGAGCCTGCTGGCCGAACGCGGCGTGACGCTGCTCAGCGCGGGTATCGACGAGGTGCCGCAGGCCTACAAAGACATCGCCGAGGTGATGGCAGCCCAGAGTGACCTCGTGGAGGTGCTCGGCGCATTCCAGCCGCGGCTCGTGAAGATGGCCCCCGAAGGCGAGCGGCCAGAGGACTGAGAAGCAACACGGACCTTCGCGAGGATGCTCGTTGGGGAGCGGTGATAGACAGGCAAGGGGGCAGGTATGCGAGAGTCACGCTGGATCAGCCGGGCCGCCATCTGGGGGCTCATGGCCGTGCTGCTGGAAGCGGCGTGTGCACAGCCACCTGGAACGGAGAGGCAGAGATCAGATCCACCCGAGGCCCAGCGGGAGCAACTGATTGCGTTGCTCGCTGCAGTCGAGCCTGCGGGGCAGGATCCGCAGCAGGCTGAAGATCTCATCGCCTTCGAGGTGGCCATCAACCCGGAGGCCCGCGTGAAACTCCGCGGTCGCAGCGTTCCAGAGCGGCTGGTGAAGGATCGCACGCAGCGGTTCCTGCTGGAAGTGATCAACGAGGCTGGCCTTCAGGCACCGCTGCGGCTGCGGGCCTTTGACCGGGCAGAACCGGGCGAGCACGCGGCGGAGTGGTTTTCGATTCACATCGTAGAAAACAGTGAGTCGACTGCGGTGCTCTCCGGTGCGAGAACCGAATGGAAACTGATTGAACTGTACAGCAGCGAAGCCGGCACGAGGGCGGTGCGGATCGCTGCCGATGCCGGAACGGGAACACAGGACCTTGGCTTTCGGGCGGAGGTCGACTTGGTGATTGACGTGGAGGAGGTGCCGTGAACAAGACCGTCGTGATGTTCGTGTTGCTGCTGACAGGTCTGGCCTGGGACGGCCTTGGCGTGTTGCCAACTGCTGCAGCCGAGGCTGCCTGGCCGATGGTCGTTGCGGTGCCGAGCCAGCCGGCTGCGGCCGAACTGCGGCGGTTGATCGAAACAGCCAATACGCTCGGTGAGCCGCTCGGCGAGCAGTTGGCCAACGGGCTGGAGAGGCTTCGCGCGGTCGATGACGACAGCGACGCGGCCGAGCAGTTGCAGGAAATGCTTGATCCGCACTGCAGCTTGGCGGTGCTGCTGGAGACCGATGCACCGCCCCAACTGATTTCGACTGGTAAGCCCATCGAGCTCATTGAGCAGGGCTGGGCCACGGTGCTGGTGAAGGTGGTAAACCCCGACCGACTTCGGCGTCGGCTGCGGATGGAGAGTCCGAACGCGCGGCCGTTGCCGCACGCACCGGCCGATGAGGTCGACGCGAGGTGGCTGTCGCTCTCGCTCTACGCTGGCCTGCCGGCCTCGCCGAGCCTGACAGGCCTGCCGCTTGAGTATCGCTATCTGCAAGTGTTCAGCATCAAAGAGGGAGATCGCCAGGCGGTGCTTGAGTGTGCGGCACCGGGGCCGGCCGGCGGAGATGGGGAGTCGACGATTGCAGCCGAGTGGCGATTCACCGACGACGCCGACGGCTGGATGCCGCAAAACCAGATCGAACTCGAGGCTCACAACGGCAGCCTGCACATCCGGGGCACCGGCGACGATCCGTTTATGGCGGCGACGCTTCCCAAGCCCACCCGTGCTGGCGGCTATGTGCTCCGCTTCTGGGCAAAGGCTGAAGAGCCGGGGGTTGGCCAACTCTTCTGGATGACCGAGCAACAGCCGCATCCCAATGGCGGCCGACAGGTCAGCTTTCAGCTCGAGCCGGGCCGCGAGACGCTCTACGAAGTGGCCTTCACCGCCGACGACACGCTCACGGGTCTGCGGATCGACCCCAATGGTGTGCCGGGGCGGATGCGGATCGACTGGATGGAGTTGGCCTCGGCGGAGCGGGGCCGCGAATGGGCCACCGCCACGCTCCCGTTTCACACACGGCCGTCGGCGCCGCTGACCTTTCGTGTGATAGATGATGCCGATCGGCCGGCGATGGCCTGTTTTGAGATCACCGACACAGCGGGTCGCGTCTATCCACCGCAGGGCAAGCGGCTCGCGCCTGATTTCTTTTTTCAGAGGCAGATCTACCGCGGCAACGGGGAGGCGATTCGACTGCCACCGGGCAGTTACACGGTGCGATGCTCGAGGGGACCGGAGAGCGTTCCTGAGGTGCAGCAGATCGAGGTCGGCAGCGAGCCGGTGGAAATGACTTACTGCATAAACCGCTGGGTCGATCCATCTCGTCGCGGCTATTGGTCGGGCGATCATCACATCCATTCCGCCGGATGCGCGCACTACGAGAGCCCGACCGAAGGCGTGATGCCACCCGACATGCTGCGGCACTGCATGGGGGAGGATCTCAAGGTGGGCTGCTGCCTGACCTGGGGTCCCTGCTTCGACTTTCAGAAACGGTTTTTTACCGGACGTCTCGATGACGTGAGCCAGTATCCCTATCTGATTCGCTACGACGTTGAGGTTTCAGGCTTTGGGTCACATGCCTCAGGCCATCTCAACCTGCTGCGGCTATCGCAGCAGATTCCGCCTGGGGGTGATTCCAAAAACCACTGGCCAACCCTTGGCCTCAACACCCTTCGCTGGGCGAAGCGGCAAGGCGCAGTCTGCGGTCCGGCCCACTCGGCGATTGGCCTGACCCGACTGGTCGATCGGCTACCTGGAAGCGAGGGGCTCGACGGTCCTGGTGGGCTGCCAACGTTCGCAATTCCTGCCTTTGATGGCATCGGGGCCAACGAGTTCATCATGAATGTGACGCACCAGGTGCCCGGGCCTGATGGCAGTCCGGTGCCAGCAGTCGACTTCATTTCCACGATGAACACCGACCGCACTGCCGAGTGGAACATGTGGTATCACGTTTTGAATGCCGGCCTGCGTGTGCGGGCCAGCGGCGAGACCGACTTCCCCTGCATCACGGGCGAGCGCGTGGGAATCGGTCGGGTCTATGTGAAGCTCGATGGGCCGCTGGAGTTTGATGCCTGGTGTGACGGGTTGGCCGCTGGTCGTAGCTATGTCAGCGACGGCCGCACACATCTGATGGACTTCACGGCCCGGAGCTCCGCCTCAGACACGGTCGTCGAGTGCGGTGTCGGCGAAAGCGAGTTCGCTGCGAAACGCGGGGACGACGTGAGTTTTACAGTTGATGTCACTGCCCGCCGAGACAGCCCTGAGCCACTGCAGGCCGAGCTGGTGGTCAACGGCTTCCCGATTGCCACGCAGCAGGTGCCAGCTGACGGATCGCTCCATCAACTGACGTTTCAACACCGCTTTGAGAAGAGCGGCTGGGCGGCTGTACGGATTTTTCCCGGCGGCCACACCAATCCAATTTTCGTCATCGCGGATGGTCAGCCGATTCTCGAGCCACGCAGCGCAGCCTGGTGTCTGGCCTGCGTGCGGCGGTGTCGGGCTTCGAAGATGCCGACCTACCGTGATGAAGAACGGGCCACCGCTGAGGCTGACTACGACCATGCCGAGGCCTTCTTCGAGGCGTTGCTGAGAGAGCGTCAGCCTGGCTCGTAGTGGCGTGGTGGAGGGTCTGCTGCCGCATGCGGTGCTGTCTCCTGCCAGACGTAGACGCCGGTGGCGGCGTTAAAAAAACTGCAGAGACGATTCGCTCGATGAACATCTGGCGGTCGATACGGGGTCCGAGTTCGTGCCAGCCGTGGTGGGCGAGGGCTGCCCGGAGCGCGACTGACAGGATCCCGCGGGAAGCTTCAAGCAGCAGCTTCTCTGTGCACTCTGGTAAAAAGAAAAGAGACGTATTTGCGCTTCGTTTCATCACACGTTTTGAAGGGAGTTGTTATGCCGAGCCATCAGACGATCTGGAATCGCTGCGGGTTTGTGGCCAGTGGCTTGGCTGCGATCCTGGTGATTGGGTGCGAAGGCAGTGGACCAGCGAACACGGGGTCGCAACAGCCTGCCACGCAGGGTTCGTCTCCCGTGGAGTCGGGCACGCCCATGGAGGGTCGTAAGCGTCCGCCAGATGCTCCCGCGGTTCGCGGCGAGACGATCCAGCCCGCGCTGCCCGCCGCGCCCGCGATTCCTGCGACTCCGCTGGTGCCACCGAAGCTCGTGACCTCAGCGGCCGAGCCTGCCGGTCCCGTCGATTCGCTTGGCATTGGCGATGTTGCACCCGAGCTGGCAATCGCCACCTGGCTGAAGGGTGAGTCGATTGAGAGCTTTCCTGCAGGCAGTGTGACGGTGGTGGAGTTTTGGGCGACCTGGTGCGGTCCTTGCCGCACCAGCATGCCGCATATCAGCGAGCTCCAGGAGCAGTATGGCGAGGCGGTACGGTTCGTCGGGGTCACCCGGGAAGAGCGGGACGTGGTTGAGGAGTTTCTTGGGAAAGAGCAGAGCGACGGGAAGACCTGGCAAGAGGTGATCACCTACCGGCTCGCGATCGACGAAGCCGACGCCACCAACACCGCCTACATGCGGGCCGCCGGTCAGAACGGCATTCCCTGCGCCTTCATCGTGGGCAAGGACGGGCATGTGGAATGGATTGGCCATCCGATGCGGATCGACGAACCGTTGGCCGCAGTGGTCAACGACAACTACGACCGCGAGGCTGCGGTAGCGGAGTTTGCGGCATCGCAGCGGCTTAAGGAGATGCAGCGAGAGCTGATGATGCTCCGCCGCGAGGAGAAGTGGGATGAGGCCCTAGCGATCCTCAATCAACTCCAGGAGGAGATGGGTGAGGTGCCCGGCCTGATGAGCATGCGACTGCAGATGCTCACGTCTGCCGGCCGCAGCGATGAGGCCTCGGCGGTTCGCGCGGAACTGATGAACGCCGCGTGGGACAGTTCCATGGCCCTCAATGAGCTTGCCTGGACGACAGCGATCGGCGAGTCGCCATCGGCTGCCGATCTTGAGGTGGCCCTCAAGGCAGCCTCGCGAGCTGCCGAGCTGACCGATGAAGCCGATGGCAGCATCCTCGACACCCTGGCGAGAGTGTTATTCGTCATGGGGGATGTTGATCGGGCGATTGAGTGGCAGGAGAAGGCGGTCGAGCACAGCGACGGCGACGCCTCAATCGCACGTGCCCTCGAAGAGTATCGGGCAGCCAAAGAGTCTTCAGGCAGTGGCGAGCCGCCCACGGCAGGCGATGCGGAGGCATCTTTGTGAGTGACGGGAGGTCCAACGCGTTGGGAGGTGTCACCAGGCGTGATGTGCTCAGCGGGGGGGTGGCCGTTGCCGCCGGG
>JBMTLP010000134.1:0-7811 GCA_049433245.1 Pirellulales bacterium | reverse complement strand
GATCGACATAGAAGTCCATGGTTATGGCGATAAGCCCCGCAGCAACCCCTTGTGCAGTCACGCCAAAATTATAGCTCAGCGGTTTGGAAGCAGATAACTCATTTAAGCCACTCCCCGAGGTTGCCCCCGCGCCCATGTACACGTCTTCCGCGATGCCAACACTCGCTACCAGCGTGCACCAAATAACGCACGCGCACGCGACCGCGGCACGAGGCCCCGTCCATCGCCGGCGATGCTTGGTTGGCCGAAGTATCCGGTTTTTCATTTCACGAGCGTCTCCTCGGGAGTCGTCGCGGACTGTTGCCTTGTTCGCCCCGTGGAAACTGTGGCACTGCCGCTCACGGCAGTTACTTCAAGACTGCCTAAACGACGGAACTTTAGGAAAAGAGTGTTTTTCAAAACAAGTGCGTTTTCCCGGCGAAGACTCGTTGCAGCCTCTCTGAAAATCGGTCTTGCGACGATGAAGAGAGGCTCCTAATGTCCGCCCTCATCGATCGCACAACTAATGTGCGTTCGATGCACTGAAAGAAGGAGCAAGCTACTGACCGCGTGCGACTGACTGTCGCAAACTGTAAACCCGCGAAGTTTCTCCGCAGCGATGCGGAAGAAGTGCCTTTGTGCGCGTTTACACCGGTGCTGTAGCTTGATCGACTCGGCCTCTGCCGTCTTCTTCTTGTTTACGCCCCGGTATCTTGCTCCCCCGGTCAGGCTCTGCACGCGGTTTGGTGGCTTCTCACTCGAGAGTTTTCACCACCACCACAAGCGAGAGCGAGACCCATGACCAGCCACTTCCAGGTTTCGAAGGCATGTGCTTCTGTTGTTCGGGCTGCCTTGACCGTTGCCATCATGACGATCAGTTGCATGGCGGGCAGCACGACGCTTGCCGCGCCGATTGGCACCTACATGTATGGCCTCGACGACAGCGGCGACATCTACGAGATCAATCCCGCGACACAGACGACGACCAAGGTCTTCACCTCCCCTCCGTCCACGGTCCTTGCCAACTCCACGGCTTACGACGACAGTCGCGGGCAGCTGTTTTTTATCGACGGAGCCTCTGGCCTGAACTACTGGCAGCGGGGAGCGAGCGACGTCGCGAATGTGACCGGGGCGCCCGTGGGCGTGTCGGCAGACCCTTTTAATGCCGCCTACTACAACAACGCGATCTACTTCTTCGAGGCCAACACCGCGAACCTCAAGCGGGCCAATCTTGCTTACACCGCCAGCGGATCGTCGGTGATCCCCAGTATCACGAGCGTTGACACGTTTGTGATCTCGGGCATGAGCCCCACCGGCAACAATACCAACACGTTTGGCGACATCGCGATCGATACCAACACTGGCACGCTCTATGCCTCAACGTCCCGTGGTCGTTTCTACAGCCTGAGCCTTGCGGATCCGGAGAACAGCTTTAACCAGATCGTCGCCTCGCTTGGCAACGACCGCTCGGTGGGCTACCAACTCGCTTTTAGCAGCGACAACAGCACGCTCTACGGCCATCGCTACTCGGACGGCAGTTGGGTCACGATCGACACGGCGACGGGTGCCGCGACCGCGATCTCCGGCTTCGTGACCACCTTCGGGAACGGCGGCTTCCGCGACCTGGGAGGCTCGGCCTTGAACCCCGTGCCAGAGCCAAGCACGATCGGCCTGGCTGCCGTCGGTGCCCTGGCTGGCCTCGGCTGGACGCTCCGCCGTCGCCTCGCGGCTCAGTGCTCGTGGGCTTCTTCGCTAAAGTCACCGGCGTAAGGCGTGTCTCCGACGGCACCGCTGATCGTGCCGGCAAACTCCCGCACGATTCCCAGGCTCTCGTGGTTCCCTCGGTATCGTGACGCCAGGCCGTCAACCTCTGCCTCCATCGGCCACGCAGCAAGCTCCACCTGAAACGCTGGCTCACGGATGGTCAGCAGGATCGCGCCGTCGACGGCCGCGACGGGAGCCGCCGTCGCCGCATCGCTGCCGAGCACGTAAACCACCGATTCTTTTGCATCGTGGTCAACGGTGAACTCGAGATGGTAGTCGCCTGCCCCCCACTCAGTGATCGTGCCACCATGTGGGCCGGCCCCATGGGCGTGTGTCCCAGGCTTGTGCGAGTCATCCTCGTGCTCACCGGGGGCGTGGTCATGATCGCTGTGGTCATCGACAGCCACTGGCTTCGGCGATGACGACTCGCCACATCCCGCGACAAACACGACCACGGCGAACAGCAGCGACAGAAACAATGCACTCGAACGGCAACGCATCACAGACATTCCTCAGGGTTGTCACCACGGGCCAATCGCTCAGCATCACGACCACTGAACTTCCAAAACAGACCTGGATGGATCAGGAACTCACAGAACGTAGAGGTCAGCAGCCCACCGAGGATCACCGTGGCAACGGGGTAGAGAATCTCCCGCCCCGGCTCCTGGCCGCCGAGCACCAACGGCACGAGTCCGATGCCGGCGGTCAGCGCCGTCATGAGGACCGGCGCAAGCCGCTCGAGGCTGCCTCTCAGAATCATCTCGCGGGAGAAGGTCTCCCCCTCCTGCTGCATCAGGTGGAAGTAGTGCGTAACCAGGAGGATCCCGTTGCGAACAGCGATCCCACCCAGGGAGATGAAGCCCACGAGGCTCGCCACGGTCAGTGGCTGGGCTGTGATCGCGAGCGCCATCGCCCCGCCGATAAAGGCCGTGGGCAAGGCGTTGAGCAGTTGCAACACAATCCGTACTGACGGATAGAGCACCAGGAGCACCACAAACACGCCCACCACCGACACTGCCGCAAGCGTCACGATCTGCTGCGTGGCTCGCTGCTGGCTCTCAAACTGCCCGCCGTACTCAACAAACGTACCCGGCGGCAGCAGTACCTCGCGGGCAACCTGCGCTTTGATCGCCGCGACGGCGCTGGCCAGGTCGCTTCCTTGCGTGTTGCAGCGTATGACGATTCGTCGGCGAGCGTTCTCGCGATTGACGGAGTTCGGCCCGAGGCCGGGACCGATATCGGCCAGGTCCGCCAGTTCGATCTGACCTCTGCCCTGAGGCAGGTCGACGCGGAGCCGACCGAGGCTGGAGAAGTCGGTGCGGGCCTCCTCCTCAAGTCGCACCAACAGGTCAAACCGCCGCTGCCCCTCAAGTACTTGCGAAACCACCGTCCCCTGCAGAGCGGTCTCAAGCATGTGGGCCACGGCCTCGCGGGTCAGCCCGTTAAAGGCGAGATCATCGGGCCGCAGGCGAATGTGCAACTCCTCGGCCTGACGCATCGGCTCAACCACCGGTGGCGTGATGCCCGGCAGGGCACCGATTGCCCCCTTGATCGCATCAGCCGTCTGCACCAGCGCATCGAGGTCGTCGCCATAGACCTTGATCGCAATCTGGGCATACACGCCTGAGACCATGTGGCTGATCAGGTGGGCCAGCGGCTGCTCCACTTCGATCGCCACCCCCGGTGCCTCATCACCGAGATCATCCAGCAGTTCCTCGAGAATCTCTTCACGATGCCGGCCGCTACTGGGGTTGATGCTCACGATGTATTCGCTCGCATTCACAGGCGCCGCGTGCTCATCCATCTCGGCCCGGCCTGTCCGCCGAACAAAGTGCACGATCTCCCCGTCGGGCTGCTCGGGTGAAACCTGCATCGACCGCAGTTTGGCGTCGATAATCGCCGACACACTGTTGGAGGCCTCAAGCGATGAGCCCGGCGGCAGCGTGACGTTGATCTGCACGCTGCCCTCGTCGAAGGGAGGCAGGAAGTCGCGGCCCAGGTGAGCAAGTTGCCAGCCCGCCGCAGCCACGCTCAGCCAACTCAGTACGAGCAGCACCCCCGGCACCGCCATGCTCAGCCTGATCAGAGGCGACGCGAGTGCCTTGAGGAGCCGCAGCAGGAGGCCGTCGCGACCGCGGTGGGTCGAGGGAGCGTTGGGCAGGAGATACGACGAGAGCGCAGGGGTGACTGTCAGCGACACCACCAGCGACGCGAGGATCGACACGATGTAGGCCACGCCCAGTGGAGCAAAGAGCCGCCCCTCGATGCCGGAGAGGGCAAACAAGGGGAGGAACACCAGGATCACCACCGCCGTGCCAAACACGATCGCGCCGCGAATTTCTCGGCTCGCTTCGTAGACCACACGTAGCGCCGGCTGGGGCTTTTCGGCGGCGTTGTTCTGCGTGAGCCGGCGGAAGATGTTTTCCACGTCGACAATCGCGTCATCGACCAACTCTCCCATGGCCACGGCAATGCCACCGAGGGTCATCACGTTGATGGAGAGTGTGGTGCCGGTCAGCCAACTCGTGAGCCGAAACACGAGCATGGTGATCACCAGGGAGAGCGGAATCGCGGTGAGGGTGATGAAGGTCGTGCGAAGGTTCACCAGAAACGCAAAGAGCACGATCACCACGAGCACCGCTCCGATCACCAGCGCCTCACCGACATTGAAGATGCCGCGGTCGATGAAGTTCTTCAGCCGGAAGAGTTCTGAGTTGACGATGATGTTGGCCGGCAGCGTGGCCTGCATGTCGGCGAAGGCGTCTGCGATGGCGTCGGTCAGCGCACGGGTGTCGACGTGCGGTTGCTTGGCGATCGTGAAGACCACACCCGGCTGTCCGTTGACCGCAGCATCTCCCCGCTTGAACTCCGGGCCCTCGACGACGCTCGCCACCTGAGCGAGCAGAATCGGTCGCCGTGGTGGCACTGCGATCGGCACCTCGCGAAGTTGCTCGATCACGCGGTCAGGATCGGGGCCCAGCCGGCCGAGGACTCGGATCGGCCGTTCGCTCTCTCCTTCGACAGCGAAGCCACCGCTGGTATTGATGTTGCTCGCGCGGAGGGCCTCTTCGATCATCGGCAACGACACCCCATACTCGATCATCGCCGCGGGGTCGGCCAGGATCTGGTACTGCTTGCGGTCGCCTCCCTGCACGAACACTTCGGCAACGCCGGGGATCTTGAGCAACCGCCGCCGGATCACCCAATCGGCAAGGGTTCGTAGCCGCATTGCCTGCTGCAGAGGCGTTGGGAAGATCACCTCAACCCGGCGACCTTCAAGGGTCACGCTTGCTCCACGGGGACGCCCTCCCTCGGCATCCGGAAAGCCTGCCTCGTCTGCCTCGAGCCAAGCCACGTCCTCGAGCGACACCTCCTGCCATGTCTCCGGCCGCTGGCGATCACGCACACTCCAGACACGAATCGCGTCGGCCGCCGCCTCGTCAGCCGTGCACTCGGCGAGGTGGTCACAGCCGGGCAACGGTTCGAGTACCCCACCGCGAGGCCCCTGCTGCCGCGACACTCCCGCAATCACGATCTGCCCCATGATCGACGAGGTGGGCGTCATCTGCGGACGGATGCCCGGAGGCAGGCTATCGGCCAGGATCGCCAACCGCTCCTGCACCGTCTGCCGCGCGGCCCGAACATCGACCGTCCAACCAAACTCCACATAGATCACCGTCAGACCCGCAGTCGACTGGCTGCGAACGGCCTCCACTCCGTTGGCCCCGAGCAATGCAATCTCAATCGGCTGCGTGACGAGCGTCTCCACCTCTTCCGTCGCGAGCCCGCGACACTCGGTGATGATCACCACCCGCGGTCGGTCGAGATCAGGAAAGACGTCGATCGGCATCTGCGTCGCCAGCAAGCCGCCGTAGATCAGCAGCGCCATGCTGACGATCACGACCAGCAGCCGCGATCGCAGCGAGAAACGAATGATGGCATCAAGCATTGATGGCTTTCCCCATACGAAATCAGTGAGCGCCGTGAACGGTTCCGTCGGCGTGCACGTGCATGCCCGTTGGTGCTCCGTTCTCCAACTGGGCAGCGAGCACGCGATTGAGGGAGGCCGCCGCCGACTCCGCCACAAACCAGCCGGGGGCCAAACTGCCGTCGTTAGCGATGATCACATTCCGTCGATCGGCGTGGAGGACATGCACGCTCAAGCGATTGAAGAGGTCGCCATTCTGCCGAAACACATAGGCTTCGGCTCCATCGCGGACGACCGCGTCTGCAGGGAGCACAAACACGTCTGTGAGTTGCTCGACCGGAACGAGCAGCCGCACCCGCTGGCCCGGCCGAAACCGCCAGACCACAAACGACGAGCCATCTTGTTCGTAGACGTGAGACTGATTGACCAAGGGCACGAAGAAGTCGAAGGTGCGACTCGCGACATCGATCGTGTTGGCGATGTGGTGAATTTGGAGGTGCGGTGGCAACGGCTCCCAACCCGTAGGGTCATCCTCCGCAAACTCCAGTTGCACAGGCCAGCCTTGGCGGGTTGCCCGCTCAACCGCCGCAGCCTCCCCTTTGAACGCATGACCAACGGCATAGAGCAGGCGGTGGTTGGAGAGCGTGGCCAAGAGTTGTCCGGCCTGCACCTGGCCACCAAGCTCGACCAAGAGCTCCTGCACCTCGGCAGTTGAGGCGACCGCTGGCGTCGTGCTTGCCGACCCACCTGCCTCCGGCTCAGCGCCAGCGGCGTGATCCGCCGCGGGCGGCACTGCGATCTCCACGGTGGACACGAACTGCCCCACCGCCACCTGGTCGATCTGCTCGGGCGTGAGCCCACGTGTCAGCAAGTCTTGCCGAGCCGACGTGATCGACGCCTGCAGTCGCCGCTGCTGCTGGTCGATCTCGATCAGCCGCGAGCCAGGGATCGCCGTACCGATCTGTTCCAGACGCTGCCGCTTCTCCTGCTCAAGCTGCATGTCTCGCGTTGCTTTGAACAGTTCCGACTGTGCGTTCTGCACATATTCGCTGAGCAGCCGCAGCGTGAACAGCGGCTCTCCGGGCCGCACAGTGTCGCCTGGGAAGGCATGGATCTTTGTCACCACACCGACGACCGGTGAGGTCACCCCCTGATCCGAGACGCCAGGACGATCGGTGACTTCGCCAGGAATGGTGATCGTCCGCCAGCCACTTCGCAGTCGCAGCGGGGTCGCCGTGACGCCGAGATTACGGCGCGCCTGCACGCTCAGTTCGACCACGCCGAGGTCAGTCGGTGAATCATGATCATGGTCGTGGTCGTCAGGTAGCCCTGGCTTGTGGTCGAGTGAGGTACCTGGATTTCTGGAAAGATACGGCTGCAGCGACGCGATAAGCACGGTTCGGTAGGTCACGGCAAGAGCGACCAGGCTCCCGACGATGCCTAGCACGACCAGGACGCGAAGCGCACGAACCAGCGACAAAAAAGACATGTGCACACCCTGAAGTCAGAAAGGCGCCCCTCTGCGGCCACCGCGCCGCATGCCAGGGGAGACCATCACCCGCGACCAGACGACGCGTCTGCGATGCGGCGACGAGAACACCACCCAAACGACCAGAATGGTCGCCTTCAGAGCCGCAAAACGTGCGGCAAGAGATCGTGGAGCGAGGGTAGGCGGCTGGCAGCATGGCTGGCCAGCCCCAAAGCCTGTCGCACATCGACCGCCGCTTGGGAGAGGGGCGTCGCTGCCAGTGGCATCGCGGCGGTCATCGAGAGATCGATGCCGCTGTCGGTCCCCCGCTCGACCCGCGGCGGGATCGCCACGGTGATCCCATGATCAGCAAGGCAGCATCCGCAGTAGGCGAGGCCGCATCCGCGGTGGAACTGCGAACACTCCCGCGGCGTTCCCTCGAACTCGTGCGAGAGATGACGGTGATCGCGCCCACGCGGAGCATGCGAGTACGTGTGTGTGTGTCGATGGTGGCTGTGCGACACGTGCACGTGACCCGCGTGCGGGTCGTGGCACCGCTCCGCATGCTCGTGGTCACCCGCGGAGTCGTGGGTGGCATGGCAGTGTGGGAGCTGCGCCCCGGCAAGCAGCAGGTGTGCTGCAAGTGAGAAGCCCACGGTGAGCGTGCGAAAG
>JBMTLP010000133.1:0-7833 GCA_049433245.1 Pirellulales bacterium | reverse complement strand
ACGAGTTCGCGCCCGCAGCAACGCCCTCGCGCTTGGTGAATCGCTGCAAGGCTATGTGAACAGTTATCGCAGTTCGAGCCGCTCAAGCGGTGTCAATGACCGACTGGACAGGGAACTGACCACCAACAGTTCGATCGTTGAAGAAGCGCAGGTGCAGGCCGAGCAGATGCCTGCCGAGGCTACGGAAGTGAACTTCGGCAACGGGGCTCAGCTCTGGTCCTACTTTCAGGGGCAGGAAGTGGCCCGCGGCAGCAATGTGGTCAATGAGTTAAACCTTAACTTCGATGTCTCATCGGGTGTTGCTCATCAGGAAGCCAACCGTGCTGCCGATGCCAAGGCCGACGGAGATCTTGCGTCTGAAGCGAGTTCTCTCAACCGAAGGTGGGTTGATACCAACTGGTTTGGTCGCAGCGACAGTGGTGCCGTCCAGGACGCCGAGGGGAGAGCAGCCCGGCAGTTTGCCAAGAGCCTCGATGAGTTGTCAGCCGCAGGGGCAGACGACCGCAGTCGATTTGGGGTTGACTTCGAGGAAATCGAGAAGAAGCGATCGCTCGGCCGCGGAGGGGAGCAAGACGCCGATCAGGCGACGAAGTCGCAGCAGCCATCGGTCGAACTTCGCGATCAGGTGCAGCGATACCAGATGCGGCTAGAACGAGATGGCCTCGAAGGACAGAGCCAGGGGCAGTTGCGGCAGCAGCCCGCCAACGGACCTGCTTCCGGCCAACTCGGCGATGAGCGGTTGTCCGAGCAAGCGGAACAGAGTCGGCCCGGGGCGAATGGCTTTGCCGGTCAAATGGGCGGTCGCGTGGGGGGCGCGTTTGGCGGTATGGGCGGCATGGGTGGCGGCTCAGGCGGCGGGTTTGGGAGCGGTACCCTGCCGAGTTCCACCACGGCGGCTGGCATCGCGGTGGTCGATGAATCGAGGTCACTCAGAGAAGGTGGCCAACAGGCGAGCCACCTCGGCCTCGCAAGTCTTGATGTCTCTATTCCCACCCGCGGCCGCGAGTATCTCTTCACGACCCCCCGTGGCGATCTTCTGATCACAGCCGAGGCGGTGGAGGAACGGCTCGTTGACCGGTGCACACGGCTCGGGCTGGTCGTGGCAACGCTCCTGGGGGCCTGGCTCCTGGTCAAGATTGGAGGCGTGGCCTGGCGTCGTCTGGGGCCTCGGGTGGGCGGTCCCGTGCTGATCGTGTTGGGAGTGGCGAGTATGCTCTCCTTTACACTGCCGCTGGTTGGGGTGTTTGCGGCTGCGTTTGGTGTGGTGACCGTGATCAGGAGTTTTCGACGGCGCGTCGTCGCCGTTCCCTAGGGGAGACGATCGATGCTGCTGTGTGCTGAAGAACTGAAGCGTGTGGCGTTCGTGCTCGTTGTGCTCACCGCGAGTACGCTCGTTCCCTCAGCCAGCCGAGGTGAGGCGGTGGCTGAACGTTCGCGTCCCAACATCGTGGTCTTTCTTGTGGACGACATGGGCCCGATGGATACGTCGGTGCCGTTTATGACCGACGGCCACGGCACCCCCGTTCGCTACCCCCTCAACGACTACTATCGCACGCCGTCGATGCAGCGACTGGCGGACCAAGGGGTGCGGTTTTCCACCTTCTATGCCATGAGCGTGTGCTCGCCGACACGCACCTCGATCCTGACCGGGCAAAACGCCGCCCGCCATCGGGTGACGCAGTGGATCCGCTCTGAAGAAAACAACCGTGGTCCCTTTGGCCCTCCCGACTGGAACTGGACCGGTGTGCAGGATGCGGCGATCACGCTGCCGGGCCTGCTCAAGACCGCTGGCTACCGCACGGTGTTTGTTGGCAAGGGACATTTCGGGCCGATTGGTGAGCCTTCGGAATGGCCCGACAACCTCGGCTTCGATGTAAACATCGGCGGCTGCTCATGGGGCCAACCGGGAAGTTACTACGGCGAAGACGGTTACGGAGCGATCAAGGGCAACAAGAGCCGGGCCGTACCGCACCTCGAGGCCTATCACGGAACCGACACGTTTCTTTCCGAGGCCCTCACCATCGAGGCTAAGAAGCAGATCAGCCAGGCGGTGGAAGACGGCGTGCCCTTCTTTCTCGACTTCGCTCACTACGCCGTGCATGGTCCGTTTCATTCGGATCCACGGTATGCGGCGGGCTATGAAGACTCAGGCAAGTCAAAGCCCGCCCAAGCGTACGCCACGCTGATCGAAGGCATGGATGCATCACTTGGTGATCTGTTGGATCATCTTCAGGCGCTGGGCGTGGCGGAAGAGACGCTGATCCTTTTTCTTGGGGACAACGGGAGCGACGCGCCGCTCGGCCCCGAGCATGAGCACGCGAGTTCTTTTCCGCTGCGGGCCAAGAAAGGCACGCACTATGAGGGAGGCATGCGGACGCCATTCATCGCCGCGTGGGCAGCGACATCTGCGGATGCGGCCTGCCAGCAGCAGTTGCCGATCACTCCGGGCGGCGTGCACGAGGGGCTGGGGACGGTGATGGACCTCTACCCCACGCTCCTCGCTGTGGCGGGCGTGCAGCCCCCGGCTGGACACGAGGTCGACGGCGTGGATCTGCGGCCACAGCTGACGGGCGCGGCTCCCGGTGACCGCCCGCAGCGGTTCTTGATGCACTTTCCGCACAGCCACCGCAGCAGTTATTTCACGGTGTTTCGCGACGGCGACTGGAAGGTGATTTACCACTACCTTCCGGAGCAGAACCCGGCCAAGGTGCGGTATGAACTCTTCAACCTGGCCGAGGATCCGTTTGAGAAACAGAACCTCGCAGAGGCTCAGCCGTTGAAACTGGCGGAAATGATGGCCGGTTTGGTCGCCGAACTGGAGTCTCACGCCGCTCTGTACCCGGTTGATGAGACGGGCAAAGCACTGCGGCCGTTGGTTCCCTAGCCAGTCGCGAGCCTCCGCGCGGGGGCGCGCGGGCGCGCGTTTTTGACCGCAATATAACGCCGATTTCCGGGCTTTCTCCCACGTGCTGGAGACGAGTCGGCCGTTTTTACGATAATCTTGAGGGGCGTTGGGATTCGGGGGCACCGAGCGTGCTGGAGGTGTCGGCTTCTGTGGGAAGTCGCGTCGACAAGCGAAGGAGAGATTGCATGAGAGCACGCCGACATGGGCGGGACACGCTGTCGAGTCTGGTGGGCCGGGCCGCCCTTCTTCTCACCGCGATGATGGGTGCCGTGGGCGCGGCTCAGGCCGACGAGTCGCTCCTCGCTCGCATCGACGCCCGGTATGCCCAGGCTGATTCCGACGCAGCCGCTGAGATCCCTGATTTCCGGCGGCATGTCGTTCCGCTTATGGGGCGGCTGGGCTGCAACGGCCGAGCCTGTCACGGCTCCTTCCAGGGGCAGGGTGGCTTCCGTCTCTCGCTCTTTGGTTACGATTTCAAGTCCGACTATGACAACCTTGTGGGTGGCGACGATCCGCGGATCAACGTCGCTTCGCCTCGCGAGAGTTTGGCGCTGCTCAAGCCGCTTGAGGAAGAGCCCCATGACGGTGGTCGGCGGCTCGAACACGACACCTGGCAACTCCGCGTGCTTGAGCAGTGGATCCACGGTGGTGCGGAAGGCGTTGATGAGGACGCGGCTGAGTTCGTGGCCCTCGAGGTGGAGCCCCGTGAACTGGTGGCGACCGAGGTTGGCGAACAGTGGAATCTGCGGGCGGTGGCCGTGTGGTCGGATGGATCTCGAGAAGACGTTACGCCGCTGTGTCGCTTTCAAAGCAACAACGATCAGATTGCCACCATCGACGAGCACGGCGTGGTGACGGCCGCGGGCCCTGGCGACACGCATGTGGTCGCCTTCTATGACAACGGCGTTGTGCCAGTGCCGATCATTTTCCCGGTCTCGGATCAGGTCGGGCCGAACTATCCGGACGTTCCGACGCCGACCCCGATCGATGAACTGGTGGTGGCCAAACTCCGCAAACTCGGTGAGGTCCCCTCTGACGTGTGCACCGACGGTGAGTTTCTCCGCCGTGTGTCGCTCGATCTGACGGGCACGCTGCCGAGCGAGGACGAAGCGAAGGCCTTTCTTGCCGACACAGATCCTGAAAAGCGAGTTCGGAAGATTGACGAACTCCTTGAGAGGCCCGGCTATGCCGCCTGGTGGGCTACCCGCTTCTGTGACTGGACTGGCAACAACGCCCAGGAGAATCAGCAGAACGGACCGGATCGCCGCAATGTGGCATCGGTGCTCTGGTACGAGTGGATGCGGGCCCGCATCGCAGAAAACACGCCCTACGACGAAATCGTCGAACGCATCGTGCTCTCGAAGAGTCGGCTCGATGGGGAGTCGTACGAGGATTACTGTGCGCGGATGAGCGGATATCTGGTGCGGGGTCACGAGGCTGAGTTTGCTGACGAACAGCACTCGATGCCCTACTACTGGAGCCGGCGAAACTTCCGCACGACGGAAGAGCGGGCACTGGGCTTCGCCTACGCCTTCCTGGGAGTGCGGATCCAGTGTGCTCAGTGCCACAAGCATCCTTTTGACCAGTGGACGAAAGACGACTTTGATCGCTTCGAGAATTTCTTCTCACGAGTGAGCTACCGGCAGTTCCGTCAGTTGGCCGATTCGGACGCCGCCTCAGACATGATGGAGGCCCTCGACATCAGCCGGTCGCTCCGCGGCAACCAACTCGACCAGCAACTGACACGGCTTGCTGCGCAAGGCGAAGTGGTTCCGTTTGGCGAGACCGTGGTCATGCCGCCCGCAAAGCCGATGAGCGAGGAGGCGATCGCCCAAATGCGGGCGCGGGCCAACAGCCCCGAACGGCAGGCGAGACTCGAGCAGTTGCTCTCGGGACGCACCGCTACGGTGCTTGGAGGCGAAGAAGCGGCACTTGACGAAATCGAAGACCCACGTGAAGTGCTGATGGCGTGGATGAGGGCTGAAGACAACCCCTACTTCTCACGAGCGATTGTGAACCGAGTCTGGGCCTCGTATTTCAACGTTGGCATCGTCGAGCCGCCAGACGATCTCAGCCTGGCCAATCCTCCGAGTAATGAGCCGTTGCTTGACCATCTTGCTCGCGAGTTCCGTGAGCGAGGCTACGACCTCAAGTGGTTGCATCGCGAAATCTGCATGAGCCGCACGTATCAGCTTAGCTGGCAGCCGAATGCGACGAATGCCAACGACGACCGCAACTTTGCCCGCTCGGTGGCGCGGCGGATTCCTGCCGAAGTGATCTACGACGCGATCAAGATCGCTACGGCAGGAACGGAGGAATCGCAGGCCCTGTGCAGCCTGGAAGGAGACCGAGCGATCGATGACGCGGTGGTGGATGCGCGCGGTGGGAGTTATGCCCTGAGCGTTTTCGGCCGCTCGCTCCGTGAGAGCAACTGCGACTGTGACCGTTCGATGGAGCCGAGCCTCCTGCAGACGGTGTTTCTGCAGAATGATGGCGAAATGCTGGCCATGATCAGTCGTCCGAAGGGGTGGGTGGCAGAGGTTACCCACTCGATTGGCGAAGACGAGCATCGTGACGAAGCCCTCGCGGCTCCCGCGATGGTGCGGGTGCTTGGTGATCGGCCGTTCGCGAGCCTTTCGGCAGACGAAGTCGCTGACCTCATAGAGAAAGGCAAGGTCCGACTCGCCCGCGCGAAGCGAGAGAACGACGAGGAGGCACTCGCACGAGGTCGGAAGGTGCTCGCGGCTATGCAGCGGCGGCTCGACCAACTGCAAACGGCTGAGACGAAGCCCGCCGCCGAGGAGAAAGAAGTGGTCGAAGGCGACGTGCTTGATGACGCAGCGATCAGCGATCTCGTCAGATCCGCCTACCTCCGCACGTTGACGCGGGTGCCTGAGGAGGACGAGATGGAGCGGGCACGCGCCTACTTTACCGATGTGTCGTCGCAGGAAGCTGCCCGGGACCTGCTGTGGGCGCTGCTCAATACGAAAGAGTTTCAACTGAACCACTAGTTCGCGGTTTCCCGCGAGTCTCACCAATCAACCACTGTTTCTACGAGGGTATAACGATGGCGGATTACCGGACCTGTGATGGCATCGCACGTCGCGATTTCTTGAGAGCAGGTGCGATCGGGGGCTCCGCTCTCACGTTGGCCAACTATCTTCGCTGGACGCACGCCGCCGAGACGACGCCACGGGCCAAGGCCGCGATCTTCGTCAACCTTGAAGGTGGGCCGTCACACCTCGACACGTTCGATCCTAAGCCTGACGCCCCGGATGCGTACCGCGGGGAGTTTGGGACCATTCAAACCTGCGTTCCCGGGGTGCAGATCAGCGAACACCTTCCCAAACTCGCGGCGACCTTCGACAAGTATGTGATCCTCCGCGGCATCACCCACTCGTTGGCGGCTCATCCGCTCGGACAGCAGTATGTAACCACTGGCAATCGCCCGATCCCATCGCTCGAGTTTCCCTGCTATGGGGCAGTGGTGAGTCGCGAACTCGGCGGGCCCGATGAGTTGCCCACGCACGTGGCGATTCCCAAAATCAGTCAAAGCGCGGGGTATCTCGGTGTACGCTATGCAGCGTTGTCCACCCGTTCAGTGCCGCGGGCTGGGCAGCCCTATAGTGTGCGTGGAGTCTCGCTGACGGGAACGCTCACGGTCGACAACGTGCGACGCCGGCAAGGGCTGCTGCGTGACCTCGATCAGCGGCTGGGGATGCTGGATGAGTCGAGCCAGTTGATTGAAGGGCTCGATCAGTTCACGGAGCAGGCCCATACGATCATCACGTCGCCGCGGGCTCGCGAAGCCTTCAACACGGGGCTTGAGAGCCCTGCCTTTGCCAAGCCGTTTGGTGCGACGGATTTCGGTCAGAGTTGTCTGCTGGCCACGCGGCTCGTTGAGCATGGTGTGCCTTTCGTGACCGTCTCGTTTGGTGGGTGGGATACGCACAACGACAACTGGACTCGCCTCAAGGAGCGGCAGCTGCCGCCGCTCGACGAAGGACTCTCCGCACTCTTCACCGGCCTTGAGCAGAAGGGCTTGCTGGATTCGACGATCGTGTATGTGACCGGTGAGTTTGGACGTACCCCCAAGATCAATGCGGAGCGGAACGGCCGCGACCACTACGCTCGCGCCATGTTTATGCTGATGGCGGGTGGGGGCATTCAAGGCGGCCGCGTGCTAGGCGAGTCAGACGAAAAGGGGGCTGGGCCGCTGCATGAGGGGCACTCGCCCGACGACGTGGCGGCAAGTTTCTACCACGCGCTGGGCATCGATCCGACGAAGGAGTACCAAACCAACACAGGGCGGCCCGTGATGATTGTCCGCGACGGAACGGTGATGCCCGAACTGTTCGCCTGATGCTTTGAACCTGGCGGATGTCGTGCGAAACGGTGACTGTTCCGTCAGCGGGTCGGCCGCGGCAGGTGGCTGCCCGGTAGAATGAGGTGTGGATCCATCACCGTGCCTCGTTCTGTGCAAATCTCCGCACCATGGCAACACTGCCAGGGTGGCAGCGGAAATCTGTGCGGTGCTTGGGTGCACTCCCTACGAGCCCGAATCGACGCCGGTGGGGATGGCCTCCGAGTGCGGGCTCCTAGGGGTTGGTTCGGGTGTCTACTACGGCCGCATGCATGCGGGCCTGTTTGCCTGGCTGCTGCGGTTGCCTGACGCCGCTCAACGCAGCAAGCTCGCCTTCATCTACTCCACTTCAGGGCTTCCGTTTCTCTCGGATCTCTGGCACCGACCGCTGCGGCGGCTCCTCTCTCGCAAGGGCTACGACGTGGTGGGGGAGTTTTCCTGCCGTGGTTTCGATACCTGGGGGCCACTTTGGTTCACGGGTGGGCTCAATCGGCAGCACCCCGACGAGCGGGACCTCGCGCGTGCCCACGCTTTCGCGGAAAAACTCCCTGCAGCGAACCTACCG